>NZ_JALVAO010000063.1 GCF_027011145.1 Thermococcus sp.
CCTCCTCCCCGCGCTTGGCAAGCTCATGGGCTATAGTAACGCCAACTATTCCCCCACCGATGACCGTTATCTCGCTCTTTTCGGGAAGGTTTCTCGTCGGCATCTTCACTCCCTCCCGGCGACAACTTTCATCTTGACGTTCTTTATGGGTGGCCTGGCCACGGGTATGTCGAGCCTGTCCATCGGCGTTCCACTCCGCTGTGAGACAAGCAAAGCTCCGTTGAATAGGCAGAAGCGCCCCTGACAGAAGCCCATCGCGAGGTGTGTGAGTCTCTTTATAATCTGGAGGTCCGTTATGCCACTCTTCACCACGTCGTCAACCTTCTTCAGCGTGACCCCACAGCCACATATCTGGACGTCATCGGCGTTGAGGCCCTCAAGCGGGAGCTTTGGAATCGGCCTCGCTACCGGCTCGTATTCCTTCAGCTTCTCCTCGTAGATGCAGGGTTCTGCCTCAAGACCGAACTCCCTGAGGATATAGGCCCCGACGAGCTTTCCTTCGAGGTAGTTAGCGTAGTGGGGCTTTATGCTGACTGCACTCCCGGCGACGTAGATTCCGTCGCGGATTCTGTGGTTCGAGTCTATGACCGGCCTGTAGTAGCCCCGCTTGAAGTAGAGCTTCCCACCGGCCTGTGTGATTGGGTTTATGTCGGGAATCCTGCCATCGGCCATAATCACCGCGTCAACCTCGTAAACGTTGCCATTCTCGTCTATGAGGCGCTCGACTTTGTCGTTTCCTTCAACGCGCTTTGGATTTGGAACTACGATATAGTCAATCCCCCAGTGCTCGAGCTCAGCAATTATCTCCTCAGGAAAGGCCCCAACGACGGCGACCTTCTTGCCAGGTGCAACGTTCCAGACGTTGATAACCTCAAGGGCATCACTCCTCCTGAAGACCCCGGGATAATCGTTGTTCTCGAAGAGCATTATGGAATCGACGGCACCAGTGGCCAAAACGACTCTCTTCGCCATGAACTCTATTAGCTGATCGTTCCTAACGGCCGGAACGAGGAAGTACTCACCCTTGTCAAAGACACCGAGGGCCGAGGTCTTTAGAAAGACCCTGACGTTCTCGGGGAAGTTTGTGAGCTTCTCTATAGCCTCCCTCGGGTTTCCAAGGCCCTCCTGCTCGACTCCTTTGAGCCACATATCCCCTCCAAGCCAGCTCTTTTCCTCAATGAGCGCAACGGTAAGCTTTCCGCCGATTTCCTCAACAACACCCAGTCCAGCCGGTCCCGCACCGATGACGGCAACGTCAACGACATAGCGGAGAACGGGCTTGTTCTCGTCTATCTCAACCTGCTCCTGAAACTCGTCATAGCGTTGTCTCTCAATCCTCATGCCGTCCTTAAGGATGAGTTTCCTGCCGTTGACATTCTTGATACCGTTCACCTTAACTGGAAGCGGGCCGAAAGTAAACGCCCCGCGGTGCCTTCCCTCTGTACTCGTAGTGAGCCAGTAAACGCCGTTGGCGAGCATGGCAACGGGGAATTTTTCGCCCTCGTAGGCCTCGTAGGGCTTCCCCTCGAAGTAAATCGTGATTTTCCTAGAAGGGTCCTTCTCGGTCAGGTCGAGTTGTCTCATATGACCACCCCGAAAATTTTACGGCCAGCGTTCGACCTTATACACCCATGCTTATAAACGTTGGGTTGTACAAGAATGGTTGAATTCCGGAGAGTCAGAAAAAACACAACAGAGTAGTCATCTGGCGTGAATCTCCACTATATCCCCATCTTCAAGCACGTGGTCGGCCCCAACCCTCTGACCGGGGAACTTGACGCTCTTACCCCAGACTCTAGCATAGCGGAAGTTCTTGGCGAAGTCCTTGTGAATCCTCTCCGCCAAATCCATAACAGTCGAGCCCTTTTTGAGGGCAACTGGAGGATAGGCCGGCTCCTCCCCGGGGCTCTTCGTGAAGACGCGGATTATTCCGGCCAAATCATAGAGCTCGTCCTTGAGTTTGTCTAGGTTTATGCCCTTCTTAGCAGAAACGGGGACTATCTTAAAGCGGTCGCCGTAGGCCTTTACCAGTTTCTCGTAGTTCTCCTTGCTTCCGGGAGCGTCGCCCTTGTTGGCTATGATTATCGCCCGCCTCCAGACGAGGCTTTCATCTATTGCATCGGCGAACTCTTCCAGCGTTACCGGTTCTTTGACAGTTATCTCGGCGGAGTGAATCCTCTCCTCGCGGAGCATCTTCATGACCTCGTTTATGTCGCCCTTGATGTTCTCCTGGCCGTTGATGACTATTCCACCCATTGCCGTCCTCTTTATTTCCACCCGGGGCTTCCTCTTGTTGACCTTTATCCCGGCCCTCTCGAACTCCCTGAGAAGGATTTCCATCTGCTTGAGCGGGTCCTGGGAGAGGTCCACCACGATGGCTATGGCATCGGCGTTCCTTATGACGCTCAACAGTTGGGGCCCCATTCCCTTACCGAGCGCTGCCCCCTCAACTAAACCAGGAACCTCAACGAGCTGAATCTGAACGTCCTTGTGGTGCATCATCCCCGGAATGGGCTGGACTGTTGTAAAGGCGTAGTCCGCCACATCCGCATCGACGTTGGTAAGGGCCCTCATGAGGGAGCTTTTGCCGACGTTTGGCAAACCGGCGAGAACTATCTGGGCGGCCCCTTCCTTTCTCACGGCCATTGAAGGCCCGCCACCGCCCTTCCTGAGCTGTCTCTGTTTCTCAAGCTCCTTTCTGAGCTCGGCCAGTTTTCTCTTTATGTGTAATCTGAGCTTCTCCGTTCCCTTGTGCTTCGGGACGGTGGCATACATCTTTTCGAGGGCGCGAATCTTCTCCGGGATTGTCTTTGCGTTTCTGTACTCCTCCTCAGCCGCTAGATACTCTGCCGTCACGTTCGTTGGCATTCCTGCTCACCCCCGGCCCGGAACTAAAAGACGAACGGCATTTTATAAACATATGGTTATTGTGAATCGGCAAATTTATAAGGACTATCGAAAATTTTCCATGCCGGTGATGAATATGTCGAGAAGTGGTTTGGATGATGTTGATAGAAAGATACTCATGATACTCCAGAGGAACAGCAGAACGCCCCTCCGAGAGATTTCCAAGGAAGTCGGCCTTGCCGAATCAACAATATATGAGCGTATAAAGAAATTGAAAGAGAGAGGGATAATCAAGAAGTTCACAGTTATACTCGACCCCGATGCCCTGGGATTTAAAATCCTCGCTTTCATACTCATAAAGGCCCGGGCCGGAATGTACGGCCATGTTGCAGATGAGCTCAAAAGGTATCCCCAGATATGCGAGGTATACGAGACTACAGGAGATTACGACATGCTCGTCAAGATCAGAACGAGAAGTAGCGAAGAGCTCAACGAGTTCCTTGACAAGATTGGCGAGGTTGAAGGGGTAGAATCAACTCACACGATGGTCGTTCTGAAGACCCACAAGGAAACAACTGAGCTCCCTCTTTGAACATTTTTGCCCAGTTAGGGTTATAAATGGCCTGTGCTATTCTCTTTTGAGAGCTCAGGGGGTGGTGGAATGAAGGTTCTGTTCCTCAGCGCCAATGATTTTGAGGACGTTGAGCTGATTTATCCGCTCCACAGGCTCAAAGAAGACGGCCATGACGTGTACATAGCGAGCTTCCAGCGCGGAAGGATTACTGGAAAGCACGGCTACACCGTGAACGTTGACCTCGCCTTCGACGAAGTTGACCCGGATGAGTTTGACGCCCTCGTCCTCCCTGGCGGAAGGGCACCGGAGAGGGTCAGGCTCAACGAGAAGGCGGTCTCAATAGCCAAAAAGATGTTCGAGGACGGAAAGCCCATCGCGACAATCTGCCACGGACCGCAGATACTCATCTCGGCAAAGGTTCTAAAGGGCAGGAAGGGAACGAGCTACGCGGGGATAAAGGACGACATGATAAACGCCGGCGTCGAGTGGGTTGATGAACCTGTTGTCGTTGACGGCAACTGGGTCAGCTCAAGGCATCCCGGAGATTTGTACGCCTGGATGAGGGAGTTCGTCAAACTGCTCCGCTGAGAAACCGTTTTAAGCCCTCCCTTCTTTCTTCTTCCGGTGGAAGAATGAACCGGTGGGAGCTCATAAGAGCTTTTCTGACGGGGCCATTAGTCGAGGCCACAGTTCCAAAGCCCGGGAACGTGAGCAGGAAGAGGGACTTTGAGGATTTGAGCATCTACAACTTCCTCGTTGCATATCCAGCTCTGGGGAGTATCTACCACGAGACGGTGAAGAGGGCCGAGTCCATACGCTCCGGCCTTCTAAAGCCAAACGAGGCCGGAATTGGGGAGCTCATAAGGAGGGGAGTGGAGGCAACGAAAAGGGTTCAAGATGCAAATCCCAACTTTGGGGTTATCGTCCTCTCGATTCCCCTAATCATGGGCCTAACCCTGACGAAGAAGATTCCGGAAGGTGGGGAAAAAGCGAGATTGTTCATCGAGGAATCAACGGTAAGGGACACCATGGAGCTTTACAGGGCCATAAGAACGGCGAACCCAAAGGGCCTGCCCAGCGGAGTGAAGTACGACGTCTATTCTGACAAAGCCTTCGAAGAGCTCTTCAGGGACCAGATAAACCTCATGGAACTTGCGAAGATGAGCGCCGGGAGGGAGCTCGTCTTCGGTGAGTGGGCTAACGGTTACGAGCTCACGTACAGAACGTTTTGGAGAATGGCAGAGGAGCTCCCATCGCCTTTGGAAGAAGCAATCCCAAGTGTTTTCATAGAACTGCTCTCCGAGAATATCGATACGTTAATCCTCAGGAAGGCCGGAAGAGATGAGGCAGAGCTCGTCAGAGATAAAGCCCGGGAAGTTCGGGAAGAAAGGTTGAGTTTGAAAGCGTTTGAGGAGTTCATGGAGGAAAAGGGCGACCTCAGGAACCCGGGCAGTTTGGCGGACGTCATGGCGGTTTCGCTGAGCCTGCTGTTTCTGGCCGGAGTGAGAGTCGAAATGAGAAACGGGAAGGCCTGGCTGGTCACCTCACGACGGTGAAACGTTTTGCAGCTGGAGAGTAGCCGAAGGCTTTACTGTCGATGACGACAGCGTCCTTTCCGAGCTCGTCAACGACCCTCACAGGAAGTCCGGAGAGTTCGAGAACTTCCTCGTCGCCACCGAATTCCTCGTTTACCTGGGCCTTTATGAACTCGTAGGCTTCCTTTCCAACGAGAACAACATCGGGGTTAAATCCTTCAAGCTTTAACTCGTTTGCTTTCTCCTCAATCAAGCTGAGAACTCGTATCAACTCTCCACGCATTTTCAACACCATTCCTGTTTGGAAATCGACGCTTTAAGGGTTTTGGAAATTAAAGACCAAAAGCCCCCTTGATGCCGTTTATAATCATCTGGACTGCCATCGAGGTCAGGATTAGACCCATCATTCTTGTCATAACCTTTATACCGACCCTGCCGAGACGGGCCTTTATCATGTTTGCCGAGCATAGAACGAGCCAGACCGTAATACCTATGAGAACTATTGTTATCAAGACAGCAACTCTCTCCGAAAAAGTTCCGGCCTTTGCCATGTAGAGCATGACAGTTGTTATAGCACCGGGACCGGAAATTAGGGGAATTGCCAGGGGAATTATGGCAACCTCCTCAAGGGTCACCACTTCCTCATCGAACTCCTCGGTTTCTTCTCTGCTTATTTTGACGGAAGAAAGCCTGCCAGAGAGCATGTCCATGGCCATCCTGAAAAGAAGAATCCCACCCGCTATTGCGAAGGCATCGACGCTCGAACCGAAGAAGCGGAAAATCCACTGACCGATTAGGGCAAATACTAGGAGGGTAACAATGACAGTTATTGCAGTTTTTGTGGCAATTTCCCTTCGCTCCCTCAAGCTTAGGTCATGGGTAACGCTCAGGAATACAGGAACGGCCCCAATAGGGTTTGTTATTGCAAACAGCCCACAGTAGAGCAGTATGAGGCTTTTAAGGAAAGTTACAATGTCTATCATCCAATCACCAACCGAGCACGAGGAAAGGGCTTTAAAAATTTAGTGGTTTTTCCTATTTGTAGTTTTATAATTAGAAAAACTTATTAAGGTTTCAAAATTACAGGTTTTGGTGATGTCATGGGGCATTCAATCCACTACAAAACCAATATCGCTAGATGGAAAGACTTTGAAAAGCTAGTGGAAAGGATAGCCTACGGCATAGGCTACGAGGTTGAAGTTGGGAAGAACTACCTCGTGCTCGACCCGGGCCATCCTCTAGTCGAACCCCTGATTATAGAGAAAAAAGGGATGGGCTTTGCCAAGACCAACCTGGTAGAGCCCCACCATTCCATATACCTGCTGGTTCTTCACTCGGTTGCGTTTTTCGGCTCCGTTGAGCTCTGGGAGGACTGAGAGAGGTAAACTTCAATTATTCTAATAGGCTTTGCACTTCTAAAGTTCCTATTCTCCACAAGGACTTTAACTATCCTGCCCGGTTCGGCATCTGGAACCGCAGGTAGCCAATAGAAGCCGGGTTTGACGTTGGCTGAGATGTCGTCGTGAACGAAAACCCTAACTAGATCCCCTTTAATTTCTTCAACAACTCCATAGGTAAATTCTCTACCGAATTTTCTTTTAAAATATATCCAGAAAACAACTACTAAAATAACAATAAGCCCTAAGAATGAATAGTAGGAGTACGGACTCACCCCAGCCTTTTTCAACACAACGTAACCAACGAATGAAAATGAAGAAATAAGAGAAACACCTGTGTAAAACACTCTATATGGCTCGGGTTCAATGAGAAATCCAGAGTATCGTTTTAAGTAATATCTAAGATACAGGAGATAACAAATGGACAGTATCCCCACTAGTCCAACCTCTTGTGTAGATACTACCAAGATAAACGCCAAAAGTACATATAGTAGAAATGCTATCTGAAGATGAAGACTTACCAATTCATGAACTGTAAATCCTTTTTTCATGAATTTTGAAATAAATCTATGGACAGGAGGTTTTTCGGACGGCTTAGGATTAAAGAACAAAGTTATACCCCTAATAATCATTCGTGCTAAGTTCTCAATTTTTTCACCTATAGAATAAAGAAAATCTTCTAAACTCATGCGTTTTCACCCCGTGGTATTAAAGACTAGTATTTTCGTAACATTATCTAAATGGAATGCTGGGTATTCTTGAGTAACAGTTTCACCAGGTACACAGTAAGACCCACCCATTGCCACACAGTTGAGGAAATAGAAGGCAACGCTATCATAATCTGGAGGCAAGGATATATGAAGACTCGTAAGAGCGCCTACTAATGCAGGATCTGTTGACTCAGAGGGGACCAAGAAGGTTATAATACCAACAGGGAGTGAAGAGTTAATCCCAAGTTCACGCTGAACTCTGAACGCCATATCTGTGTAAGCTTGTTGTCTTGCAACGTATGTTGCATATGGGACTCTTTCAAACCGGTTCAAGATTGTAGGATAATACACTGTCTGAGCACCGTAGTGTCCAGTTGAATTAACGCCGAGGTAACACCACCCATAGACTAAATTTGTAACGTTATCTATGTCATAATAACCATAGAGGTTTCCAGGATATGGAATCTCGCATGGGTTAATAACTCTTGTGTATATACCATTAAGAGATGCCGGAAGTAATGGATCTTCAAAACCAGTAATGCTAACAGTAGCATAGATAAAACCTCTAGAGGGAATGCTTCCAGAGAACATGACTCTCCCGGAAGAGTCCCTAATGGTTATGTTGTTTATCTTAGCTATTGCAACAATATGAAATGAATCCAGCGGAGCAATTGTTAGATTAAGGTGTGATTTAAACGCGGAGAAATTTGAAGGACTTATAGTTAGGCCCAAAGAGGATAAATAACTAACTAAATTGTTAAACCAAGCTTTGAGTGTTACGTTTTCCATTTCACTTTGGGGAATACCATTTAAAGTCCCGTCTAACATTAGAGTTTTCATTGCATATGAAGCGTTGGTTGATGTTAAAAATCCATTAGTGATTACATAGTCGGTCAAAGATAAATATGCCCTTTTTAGGCTTAAATCAAGGGCATTTTGAAAATCTTTCTTAACGGTAGATATCGCAAAAGTATCCCTAGAAAGGAGCAAATTCTGAGACTGTGCGTTCACTATACTGGAAGAAACTCCCTCATAAACCGCAACGAGGAGTAACAAGGGAATGAGTATAACTATAACAGCAACATTAATCAGGAATCCATTTCTTTTCATAGCTCATCCCCTCCAAATCCGTAAAGTAACTTCGATGGGAGCAATTGAATTGGGAACGTTCCTAATACCAATAGCCTCAATCTGAAGCCCTTGTAAATTAACCATAATTGGATTAGCCCGCGTACCGGGAAGGTTCAAGGTATCGTTCTTAGCTCCCAACTGAACAAACAATCTAAAAATTGCATTGTCCAGCGCATATTTAAGGGGCTTAAGCTCAGATGCAGATATTGAGAGTGGTGTCTCAGTTGGTTTACAGTTGCCTATAATGACAGTTCCGTTGTATATTGTTCCGGTAAAATTATAATAATAAGTCAGGTTATATCCACAAGAGTTGTTTTGGGAATAATAAGGGAATACATTACCGTATGGAGCATAGCCATTAAGGAAGTAATACACAATAGCCCTGCTGTCCTCATATCTAAACGTGTAATCGATATTATCACTAAGTATGCGGAATGTATTCGTTTCGCCTGGAACCATTATGGAGTTCAAAAGTTTTGTGTAGGCAATTCTAATAAGATACAAGTCTAGAGGTTCACTTAAGACCTTAACATTGGCCCCTGGCCCTTCATATAGAGTCAAAGTTCCACTGGGCCAACCTGTAAACTGAATAGCACTCCACACATCAACGTACCATGGGATAACGTTTTGAGGAAGATAATAGCTGAATGTCATGCCAGTTGGCAAGCCGTTCCATGAAGCAGTAACTCCGTCGGGTGAAAGTTGGTATATGTTCCCAAGGGGTATCATGAATTTTGTTACTGACACTCTTGGAATATAAGTGATATTGATATAGGAATTGGGATATCCATAGAGTATCCTTTCTTGAGTATATGAGAGATTGTAGTCTTGTCCCTCATATTCCATTTTTCCAGTATTAGAGTTGTAGTAAGCATCGAGAGCAATAACTAGGTTAAAATTCTTCTTACTCAACTCACTTAATGTAGTGTATTTTTTTAGTGCACTCACGAGTGTTGAATTGGATACTATAACCTCAGACGTTGTGGAAGGGTTAACCCGAGCAGTGTACAGAAGGTTCAGAGATGTCCCATTAGAGTAGTATATCCTCACAGTAGTTACTCCAGAAACAGTTAATTTCATGCTTATCCCAGTAATGTTTCCAGGAACAAAGAGGGAGTTCAAATAATACACTCCAGTATGAGCACTTTCAATGGTATATAACTTTACCAGTCCTGGATTTTGAATCGCGGGATATGCCGTTTTGTATTTCATAAAAATCCAGCTTCCGCTTCCAAAGCCTATTTCGTCTGCCCACCAAGGAGGATTCGTGAAGTATGCACTGAAAACATTTGACCCGTTTTTGAGCTCGCCTGTTATGTTTAAAGATTGAACTCCCGTGCGGGTAACAAGTCTGTTATTAACATAGAAATACACATTTTCACCGGACCTAGTTGCAAGGTTTAAAGTTCCATTTGTTATGTTAGCATCATTAGGCAGAGAGACTGAAAATGTCACATTAAGATCATTTTCATACCATCTACCCCAACCACTATAGTAATAGGCTCCAGCCAAAACCCTCTGTATGCCAATGAGTTTTTCTTGAGATGTTATTAGCTTTGTAATATAAGCCTTTGCAACATATCCCCTAGGAAGGGCGTTTTGGGAATATCCGCTAACCAAAATAGTTGCGGATCCTACATCTTGAGCTGTAGAGTAGTTATTTCCAAAAGTTAGATAAGGACTCGTATAGTTATTTATTATAAGCTGGTAGCTGTAACCTTTGATAAGAGACCTTAGGAGGTACTGGAGAATTATTTCAGAATAGTTCTTAAACTGAGAATAGTTGTTCGCCAACGCCCAATAAGTGGCAACTATCTGAAGAGGTGGCATTTGGGGATTTACATAGGTTAAATTCAATATCCCTGAAGAAATCCACTCATCTATGACCGTTGAAGGAACCAAGTTACTTATCGGAACCGTTCTGAGAGTATCGAGAACATGTTGAGCTATCATTTTGTTTTGAAAATGTGATTGAGTTAGATATACTCGTCCCGTGTTCTCGGCTACAGCACTTATACTCGCAATGAATATAAGGGCTAAGACGAGAGCTAAAACTGCATCAAGGGTAAAAATGAAAGCTTTTCTTCTCATTTTAACCACCCCATATTAATACTTTCATCAGGCCATAGCTGTATACCGGTCTCATGTAGAGATTCATATTTGCAATGTCTTGCAAATCTACCCAGGGATACCCTGCTATAGAATACGCCCATATGGTAAACGTCACGCCACCATTGAGAGTTTCAAAGGGTACTAAACACTTCCATGGAACGAGCAATACTGTCCCAGACACTTTTACATTACATGAAGCAACTTCAGAGCTGGCGAAACCATAAACAACAGTATTATTTATAGAGGCCACCGCCAGGATTGAATATCCAGAGTAGTCTTCCCCAACATAAGTAGATACCAACGTGAAGTTACCGGTCGTTGAGTTTGGCACTTCTATCTTTAAGTACCCTATTGGAGCGAACTGGAGCATGCCTCCATATAAGGCCTTAGGAAGAGATGTTCCAGTAAGATTGTACTCTTTAGAATACAAGAGCATTCTAACCGCAATAATCCTGCTTGCCTGTTCAACCCAACTTGATGACTTCATCGACTTAACTGCCAGAGTGTTGTTAACAAGACTACCATTAATCATTGAAATCTGGAAATAGGAAGAACTGAGCTGAGAGAGACTTGGGTAAACATAGCTGACGTTTAATGATGTGACGTTCAGTGAGAGAGTGGAAGTCGTTTGAGGTACGGTACAAATTGCTAACTCAAAAGGAGGCAATGGGGGAAGGGAATATATCCAGGTTGAAGATGAAATGTTGGAATAAGGTGGAACCTGCGGAAGAGTCTGATTTGGAGTTACGAGAGATACCCCATTTGGATCTATTAGCACATCTGCCGTTAGGGATGTGGAAGAATATGAAACTAGTTTTAAAGGAGCTTCATATACGCTAGCTTGAAATCTTCTAACATAATAGTAGTCAACATATACATACCAATTCTTGTCCCAATTGGTAAGACTTGCATCTGATGAAGTCCAACCACTATTTCCTTGTTGGATATATCCAGTCATATCATAGTCAGAATCAGAATACAAATATCCCTCTAAAGCATACCAGTTATTATCATAGAAGTAAAGATATCCTCCATGTATTGTTAAACTCTTTCCTCTAGGACCAAGCACAACCCCATAATAATAATCCTCAAGTATCCAGAGATATGAATCATAGTAGCCATTCTTATAGTAAACGAACACACTACCGTCGTTTATAGTTATTGTGCCGTTAGCATAGACCTGATAACCTATGTATGCATTTTTGCCGACAGTCAACGAAACACCAGAGGACGTTAAGTTGAGATACTGATCAACAACGAGCTTATCCCCAACTGAAACAGGCACAGTTGAATATTTTCCGGTCGTAAGGTTTCCTCCAACATAGAGACTTCCTCCGATTTCAACTCCATATCCGGCCAAAACTGTAAAATTGTCAAATACCACGGTAGTGTTACCAGTTTTGAGGGTATAGTAAGATGATGAGCCTTGAATAACAACGCTCCCATTTACGACTAAGTTTTCCCTGGCCGAAACCACTCCAGTATAACCAAGTATTTCCAAGCTTCCATTTACGTATATGTTTCTTCCAACAATAGTTCCATAAACAGTAGCGTTTCCATTTATATAGACGTCTCCAGAGGCATTTATAACTCCATCATACCCCAAATAGAGAGGACCGTTTATGTAAACAGAGCCATTGCTCAAAATCTCTGAACTACTCAGGGATGCGTTACCAACTATGTAGACTGAACCATTAGAAGATAAAGTAGCAGTTCCTCTAGCTAAGAGATTGCCACCAATGTAAGTTGAACCTCCAACCGCTAAATAAGCCCCATTTGCTAGTGTTAGGTTTGAGTACTCGTAGTATGAACCTCCAATAGTTGCAACTCCATAACTGGCTATGGTAGTGTTCTTTAATATGTAAACAGAGCCAGTAGCATTGAGAAGACCTCTGTTTCCAATATAAGCAGAGCCGTAAACGTAGAGCGTCCCAACATCAGCGACGTTTCCACTACCCGCTATATAGAGACTTCCATTGATATAAGCAACGTTTGAAGCACTCAGAGTACCACTATTGGCCACAGAGAGGTTCCCATTCACATAGAGAGAAGATGTATTTACCGAACCATCGGAGCCAACACTTAAAGAGCCGTTTACACTGAATGTTTGACCGACATACAAGTTAAAGTTGTTTCCAACAAAGGCTGAGTTCAAGATGCAGACACTGTAGGGATTACCATAATAATTATAGCTAATCCCTGAATGAGAGAAGTAAAATATGCCCGTTGGACAGTATATCACAATTGAAGTATCATTAGGCAATACACCGGCTTGTCTAAGACTACATATCTCAAGAACTGAAGGCACAGAAGGAAGTATTGATGAGACACTAAACGAGTAGTTTGCAGAGATTGAAGAGTTCACAAAATAAAAGGTAAGCCTGAAGTTATTGTGACCAGACAGGTTCCAGAGAGCATTCAAGAGAGCGGAGTTACCTGAGCGAACACCATCAAATAGGGTTGTAATTTTGTTGTAATCAACATACTGTCCATTGATTGACCTTAATCCCGGAACCCTAACAACACTTAAGTTCCCTGTCCAATTTGATGGTTCCCCTGGTGTGTTGATAAGAATGTCCAGCATGTTATCTGCCAGATTCGTTCTTTCATACCAGCTCAACATTGAAGAAAGTCCATTCCCTATGTTTTGAGATGCAGACGTAACAGCGGAAAGGATGAAAATCACTACAACAAGTGCGACCAGAGCATCTAAACTTAACAGCTGACCCTTTCTCACTTCACCACCACCCCGACTTGGATTACATAACTCCTAAAGGACAACACACTTCCATTATAAGCAAACCCCTTCATTGAAGAGAGACTCCTTACAATGTACTTCTCAAGCGCATTACTTAGGATTGTAGAATTAACCGAGTTAACACAGTTTATGTAAACTGTTGTATTGATGAGGTTTCCGTTTTGAGTTAATCCGACTCCCTCGACGTTGCACTGTAGTGAGCTGTAGTTGTAGAGACTGACCACAGTATTAAGGGGAGAGTATTTTGAAGCATTCACAACAACACCAGAGTTTAAATACAAGCATCCACTCATCGCAGTTGTTTTAACATAATAAACTATTTGATTCTTTGTATCGGATTGATAATAAGCTCCGCTAACTATCACAATACCCACTAGTATTATAGCTAGGATAAACATCAGCTCTATTGATACTTGGCCTCTACTTTTGAAGGACAACCGATATCCCCCCATCTGGAGAGGTCATGGAAGTTATTTCAAATGTATCATTACCAGGAGTCAAAAGGACACTAGATTGTGAAAGCACGGGAACCTGAAGTCTTTGGATGACAAGATAGTGTTTTCCATTGAGTTGGGCATTTACAACCACGGTTTGATTTGTCGTTAGGGTAATGTTTATCCAGTCCCCAGGATACAGCTGAAACGGTGGCTTTTTTTGAAGTGTTATACCCGGTCCAGAGGCATAAACTTTTGCAACCGAGTCTCGGATATCTATTACAAATACCTTTAACTCCATCCCCTTTCCCAAGGTTTGCATTTCCTCAGTTTGGGAGGTCCCACTAACGATTAACCCAAGGACTGTTAAGGACACAAGGACAAGGGCAAACAATAAATCAAGGCTTATCTGGCCCTTTTTCATTTACGAACCACCCGGATGAATGTTTATGTAAACCTCTTGGGAAGTTGAGTTATAGGTAATTCCTACGGGCAAATCTGGGTTCCATTCAACAACTACTTTAAGGGATGAGGGAAGCAGGGTAGGAGCGATGGTTACATTGAACCCTGGGTCTACTGTAGAGTTATAGGGGAAATAAGTTGGCACCCATACTCCCGTGCGGTTACTTCCAACTAACAGAGGGGCCGAGCCATTGTTAAATACGGCAACTGCAACAACTGAATTTGTAGCGTTTGGGGGGAACAATGGGTGAGAACTACCAAGGAACATTATACTTACGACAGGATTGGAGAGGTTAAACGCCCTCTTTAAATACCCTTCATTACGAAGGAGAGCAAACTTAACATAAGCTGTGGCCTTTGATCCAGGTCCTTGAGCATAAACTTGGTCAATTAGTCCTGCTATGGTATTAGCAGTACTCTTTTCTTCAAGAGCTATTTGAACTGCCAGGGCACCGTTGGAAGGAGAGTCCGAACTAAACGTAACGTTTCTAACTGAGTAGAGTAGCATAATTAACATTATCGCAAACACTAGCATGAATTCGAGCGAAATTTGACCCCGCCTTTTCAGGACTAACCCCATTACTCACCCTCCAATATAAAGATATAAGGAACAATATTTAACGATTACTCCTCAGATTTACCTTCAACAACCGCAAAAATGCCGGATGGCGTTTTCTTGGTTCTAATACCGAAGTAACCCTCGGTAAAGAGTTTAAATTTATATTTGTCCGCGGAGAGACGGTGCTTAGTTAGAATAACCCCCAACTCATCGATAAAGAACTGGGTGAGCTCGTAGTAAATCAAGTCAAGTGAACTTCTGACCCTGTCCCGAACCGCGAACGCGAGGGGAAGGAGTGAGAGGCCGAGAAGCACGAGGGGCGAACCCGTAAGAGCTGTCAGTGCACCGGTCAAAACGATGACCCCTGCAAGAATGACGTATGCAACCTTCTCCATCCTCTTAAGCCTCTTTCCCAGCTTAACTTTCTCCTCCCAGATGTCAAGCAACGCCGGATTGTAGAAGTCGAAGGCCGTATGTCTCTTCCCTTTGGCAATTCTCTCCCTTATCAGGGCATCCCAGTCGTCGGTGTAGTAAATAACCTCCCCGCGGAGCTTTGCCCTTTCCGCATCTAGGGAGGAGATAATCCTGATTAGGTCCTCCGCGCTCTCATGGGCTATGTGGGAGTAAACCGATTTCTCATCGAGTTCGAGGGCCACTTCAACGGAGTCCCTGATTTCACTCATTCTTTTTCCTCCTGAGCCCCTTTATGAGACCACCTATATCCGGAAGCTCCCCGGAGGATTCATCGGGGATAACTGTGGGGTAGACATCATCAAAGTCTGGCAGACCGTTGAGGAGTTCACTCTTCTTTGTTTCGGCTTCCCTCTTAGCTTCCATGAAGGAGCGGGCGTATTCCTTGGCAGTCTTCACTATCTCCACTATGCTCCGGCTCTCGTAGATTCCGCTGAGGAGCGTTACGACCTCAACCTCCCTCTCGCGCGGGTCCGGGTAGAAGCCACGGAAAATCTGCTTGCCCCGGATTTTGCTCGTAAGGTAGTCCAGAGCTTCGAAGATGTCATTCGCCTTGAGAACCTCCGGCGGTCCGTGTATAGCGACGAGCCCGTAGAGAGCCGATTCTATGTTGGCGTCTAGGTAAAGGCCCTCGCTCTCGAAGGAGCGTATGATTAACCTCGACAGGCTCTTAACCTTGCTCGCATCGGCCTTCGCGTAGCCCACAGTGGCGAAGCTCCCGAAGGCCTTGAGGACGAACTTTAAGTCGCTGGCATCCAATGTCTGCTCACCCGGGACATCTACCAGAGCAAGCAGGGACGCTATCCTCTCCACTATGGTGTAATTAATCCTCTCGTAGGCCCGGCTTATGTCATCGTTGCCTTCCTTGAGCTTGTTGTTGTCTATCGCGATAATCGAGTCCGCTATCTTGGAGAGCTTGTCTATGGTTATGGCCGCGTTTATGGTCGGCCTTATGCCCTCCTCCTTCAAAGGCAGGGCCCCTATGGCGACCACCAGGGAGTCCGGGTACTCCTCCTTGAGTGCCTCAGCCAGGACGGGCGTTCCACCGGCACCGGTTCCGCCACCGAAGCCGAAGGTAAGGAAAAAGATGTCAACGTCCTCGTAGCCGACTATGGAGTTTATTTTTCTCATCACCAGGGGCAAATCACGCTTCATGGCCTCCCTGCCAAGTATCGGGTTGGCATTGACGCCCTTTCCCCCAGTGAGAGCCTCTCCAATGAGGATTCTCCTGTCCTGAGGAACGTGCTTCAGGTAGTCTAGGTCGCCCCTTGAGGTGTTTATTGCAAGGGTCTCGAAATCAACCAGCGCGAACAGGTCGGCTATCTTCGTCCCGCACTGGCCAATTCCTATTATCAGGGCCCTCAAGGGCTTTCACCTCACCACTATCTGCCTGAACATGCCGTCTTCGTACGTTAGTATCATTGCGTCTCCCCTTATGTAGCGTATGAATCCCGTGGTGAATAGCTCAACGGCCATCCACCGGCTTGAGTTGGAGTAGAACACGAAGAGGACCCTTCCCTTGGAGGTGTAGCCCGGTATTAGGACCACGGAAGAATCCATGGGCACGGTGTAGTTGGCAACGATCACGGTGCCGTTTCCAAGGTCGAACGCCAGGTACGGGTTGTAAGCCGAAACGTCGTAGCTACCGTAGGGGGCTATTACTATGTAGTATCCTTTACCGATTCCAGTCATGTTGCTAAGGTTGAATGAATCGCCATAGAGCCTTACAAGTGAATCGTAGACCTTCTGGGTATCGTTTGAGGGGAGGCCAATTGTTATTACGTTGAAGAGCTCTGAGCCAAGAGCGAGCCTAATTTCATCGAGGGTAACCTTTGGAACGAACTTGTAACGGGAAAGGTACATCACCGCGAAGGCCGTCTCGACGGTTTTACCATTGATTTCCCCACTTTCCTTGGCCTTTATCACGAAGTTAAGGGTGTCCCTGCTGAAATTGTAGCCGAAGTTTGCGAGAACGTCGGTGGCGCGGACGGTTAATTCAACAGTCGGCTTCATCTCTACAACACGACCGCTAACCGGGTCATAGTAGGGCTTCCAGTAGGCCCAGCCACCATCAAAACGCTGTGAAACGAGCCACTCGGCGTGAGGTTTGAGCTTCTCCTTGGGAACAACCCCGATAAACGCCTCTAGTATTGAGACCGTTGTTAGAACATCTGGCCGAAGCATGTAAGAGAAATACGGTGTTGAGACGTATATTCCCCATCCCCCGTTGGAGGTGCTGAGAACCCAATTGATTGCCCTCTGGATTAGGGAATCGTTCGCCGGAACACCAAGGTCGAGAAGCGCCCTAACGGCGAGGGCCGTTTCGTAGGGCTGGGGACCGAGGTTGTTGCCCCAGAGTCCGATTCCATAGGGGAGCTGAGAGGCGATTATATCCCTGATTGCTTCGTCTTTCTCCTCCTTTGAAAGGGCATTGAAGTGGATGAGCGTCTCGAGGGCGTAGAAGTAGGCCGGAGAAAACCTGTGGGTGCTTACCATCTTCTGGGCATCCACCTTAAGTGCTTCCTTCGACCACTCAAGGGCCTTTTCAATGGACTCGTTTGAAGGAACACAGTATTTGAGGGCCAGAAGGGCGTAGTAGGTGGCCTTCTCATTGGAGGGTCCCAACTCAACGAGAGGCCATCCCCCATCCTTGTTCTGGAGGGCCTTTAACTCCGAGCAGGGTGCCGCGTAGGGGTTCCTCTCAACGGGAATCTCGGGAGTGTACTGCTCAAGATACGAAACCGCCAGAAGGGCGTAGGCAGATGTCTTAATAACTTCAGGGGTTGTTAAGGGATAGCTGGGGGCCGAAAGCCAGTATGAGTAGTTTCCAGAGACCCTTGCCAGTTCGAGGAGCTTGCTAACGAAATAGGAGGTTGTAAAGTCCAGAGGCCTCACAAGTTCAAGGGCGTAGGTGAGCATTGCCCTGTCAAGTACAGTTACATTCGTACCCTTCAGAACGTTTTCAATCTCAGAAACGAGCTCCTCCGGAACAGGGTAGCCAACGGAGTGGAGGGCTATCACTTTAAGGGCAAGGGTCTGTTCCTGCGGGAGTGTGGAAGGCGCTGACAAAAGAAAATTTACGGCTTCCTTTACAGGACTTTCCGTGTAGTAATAGCCATACTCCCCGAGGGCCCAGACGGCCATGGCCGTTGGATAAAACTCTGGCTTTGTTTGCGGAACGTAACCCCACCCGCTACCTGAGCTGGAATCCACCAGATAGGAAACCGCCTTGGATATTCCACCCGAAACAAGACCGGAATGAATCGGTGAAACGTAAGGCTTTGCCATGATTAAAGCTATGAGGGCATAGGAGGTATCCACAACGTTGCTCGTCTCGTTGGGGAGGTAACCCCATCCACCGTCAGGATTTTGAAGGGAAAGCAACTTCATAGCAAGGGAGTCAATTTCACCGGAGCTGGCGTTACCAACGGCCTTCTGGGAACCCGAGAGAGCCATCAGAACGAGGCTCATGTCCCTAATGCTCTGAACGTTTGATGACGCATCGGAGAGAAATGCAACACCGCCATTTATCACTCCCGCGGAAGCAGTAGGAAGGACTATGAGCATAAGGATTAAAACTAAGGCTGTCCTCTTCATGCAATCACACCCCAACCAAAAATGGAGAAAGAAATAAATAAAGTTTTTCACGCCAAATCAATCGCTGATAAACCTTCCCCTAAGGCCCCTGCCACGTGAATCAACGTCGTCACGCATTATAAGCACGACCCTGCTCGGCTCGTATTCGTCCTCGATGTGATAACCGGGTAAGTGCTTCACGAGCTCCTCGGCGAAGGCCTTGATTTCCTCATGGCGGGGCATGTTGTTTATGGTCAGTCTGTTCCTTGAGAAGCCGACGAACATATAGGCCTTTGCCTCCACGAACATCGGGTTAGCTATCTTAATCAGCTCGGCGTACTTCTCTGGGCTGTGCATGTTCTCGCCCTTCACCAGCGTCAGCCTTATCACGGTCCTCGTCTCCGCGTCACGCATGAGCTTTAGCGTCTCCTTAATCCTTTCCCAGCCGTCGGGAATCATGGGGACGTTTACACGGTTGTATGTCTCTATATCAGGAGCAGTGAGCGAGACGTAGAGCTGAGTCGGTAGCTTGTCCTCCCTCATCATCTCATCAAGCCTTTCCGGAACTGTGCCGTTGGTGACTATGAAGGTTGTGAAACCCCTCTTGTGGAACTCCTCGACGAGGTCACCCATGTAGGGGTAGAGCATCGGCTCGCCGGAGAGACTTATGGCTGCGTGCCTTGGGTTCCATGCCTCCTCGAACTTCTCCTTTGGAACCTTCGGATTGCCCTTGTAACCAACCAAAAGCTTCCTCTGGGCCTTGATGCTCTCCTCGACTATGAACGCTGGGTCGTCCCACGGCTGTGGAAGTTCGGTCCCGAGGAAGCCCTCCATCGGGCGCCAGCAGAAGATACAGTTATGGGTGCACCAAGCTAAAACCGGCGTCATCTGGAGACAGCGGTGGCTCGCTATTCCGTAGAACTTCTGCTTGTAGCAGAACCTTCCCTTTGTCAGACTCTCCTTGAGCCAGTGGCAGAGTTTAACTCCGCTGTGCCTTCCAACTAGTTCGTAGTGCTGTTTTCTGAAGAGGAGCGCGATTTCCTCGGGCATATTGGGGTTGGCCTTAACCACTATCGCCATTAGTCTCACCTAACCGAAGACTCGGGGGAGGTTTTAAAAAGGTGATTGGTCGAGACTGTGCATCGTCGAAAAATCTTTCGGCAATCTGCGAAAGATTTAAAAGGAAAAGGTCGAGGTTGCCACCATGAAGACCATAAAACCCGAGCCCATGCTCAAGCCCAGAGAAATAGTTCTCTTTCCCGTTGAGGACGGGGAGGAAGGCAACGAGAGGCCCAAGGTCAGGCTCCTGCATGAGGTAAAACGCTATCGCCTGGCCTGAACGACGACGATGTCCTCAAAAAAGACGTGCTTCCTTGCTACAACCTCGGCACTAAAGCCGGCATCCTCAAACCTTTTCAGAGTTTCCTCAATCCCCGTTATCGAGCTCTGGACGAGGTAGACCCGCCCTTCTGCGCTCAAATAGTCAGGAACCTCTGCTATGAAGCGGTCTATCACCTTCCTGCCCCTTTCCCCACCGACCAAAGCAAAATCTATGGGTTCTTCAGGTCTGCCCGGGAGGTAGGGGGCGTTGAAGGTTATTACGTCGAACTTATCCCCAACCCGCTCGAAGAGGTCGCTCACCTTAAACTCAACGTTTTTAATGCCGTTCAGCCGGGCGTTTTTCCTCGCGAGTTCAACCGCCTTGGGGTTTATATCAACGCCGAGAACGTAACGGGCCTTCTTAGCCATTAAGAGCGCTATCAACCCGGTCCCAGTTCCAACATCTAGAGCTCTCTCGCCCGGTCTGACCTCAACGGTCTCGGCCAAAAGGAACGTATCCTCTGCCGGCTCATAGACGTTTTCGTCAAGTAATATTTGAAGGCCGTAGTAGGTGGGCATGATGGAAATTTTCAAAGATGCGTTTTATTGGTCTTTTGGTTTTATTTTCGAAAAATATTCGTAACCAAGCTGTAAATTTTGAGTATTTATCAATGTGATACAAGAGAAAAAGGCTTTTTGTAAAATTTCCTTTGAATTCCATGATATTTAGCATTTTGTCATATGTAATATCCAAAAGACTTAAGTACATCAAATTTTATACGAGTGCGCCAAAACATACAGGGGTGAACAAAGGTGAAATGGAAAGATTTGATAGGTGGATTTTTGGTCTTGGCTTTAGTTGTGTCGCTCTTTGCAGTGCCCGTGACGGCCAAGGGTAGCGACACAGTAAGGGTTGTTGCCCTGATAGACAAAGACGATTTCAGGGGAGAGGCCGTAAGGGGCATTGGAGGTAAAATCGTCTACGAGTTCAAGTTGATAGATGCAGTTGTCATAGACATACCCAGCTACGCCGTTGGAAAACTCGCAAAGATTGAGGGAGTTAAGAAGGTCGAGTTCGACTCCCAGGCACAGCTCTACAGGGGCGGTCCCCCTTGGCTCATCAGTGAACCCACTCAGCCCGCTCAGGAAATTCCCTGGGGAATAGAGCGTGTTAAGGCTCCCGACACATGGAGCATAACCACCGGGGAAAGCAACGGCGTCATTGAAGTGGCAATCCTCGATACCGGAATAGACTGGGACCACCCCGACCTCGTTGATAACATTGCATGGGGGGTTAGCACTTTAGATGGAGAGGTAAGCACCGACCCGGCGGACTGGTACGATGGAAACGGTCACGGAACCCACGTTGCTGGAACAATAGCCGCTCTAAACAACGACATAGGCGTTGTTGGAGTCGCCCCGAACGTTGAAATATACGCAATAAAGGTCCTCGACGACAGGGGAAGTGGAACCTACACGGACATAGCCATAGGAATTGAGCAGGCCCTCCTCGGCCCAGACGGAATACTCGACAAAGACGGCGATGGGATAATCGTCGGCGATCCCGATGACGACGCTGCAGAGGTAATAAGCATGTCCCTCGGCGGTCCGAGCGATGACGAGTACCTCCACGACATGATAATTCAGGCCTACAACTACGGAGTTGTCATAGTTGCCGCGAGCGGTAACGAGGCCGCAGACCAGCCGAGCTACCCGGCCATCTACCCAGAGGTTATAGCGGTCGGTGCAACGGATTCAAACGATGAGGTTGCATACTTCAGCAACCTCCAGCCAGAAGTCAGCGCTCCGGGCGTTGACATACTCAGCACCTACCCGGACGACACCTACGAGACCCTCAGCGGAACCAGTATGGCAACTCCACACGTCAGCGGTGTCGTTGCTCTGATTCAGGCGGCATACTACAACAAGTACGGCAAAGTCCTCCCGGTCGGAACGTTTGAGGACGATGACACAAGCACAGTGAGGGGTATCCTTCACGTTACTGCCGATGACCTCGGAGACCCCGGCTGGGACATCTACTATGGCTACGGAATAGTCAGGGCCGACCTGGCCGTTCAGGCGGCCATTGGGTGAATTTTCTCACCTTTTCTTTTCGATTTCCGTAAATAAAACCACGTTTTCCTTAGAAAAGCGTTGAAGTCAAAGGAAAAAGGGAGAATCACTTCTTCCACTCGGTGTAGCCACACCTTCCACAGGACCAGCGGTCCTTGTGGTTGGCCATAAAGACACCGGGCCCACAGCGCGGGCAGAACTTGTTCTTCCTGATGACCTTTCCGCCCTTAACCTCGTAGAGCTTCCACTTCTGGCTCGTCCTCTTTTTCTTCGCCATTTACACCACCTCACTCCTCCTCTTTCTGGATGAGCCCGTCGCGGAGAAGTATGTACTCGGGCTCGATGTAGAGCATCCTCTCCCTCGTCTCGTAGGCCTTGGCGTAGCCCTTGGAAACGTGGCTTCCAAAGTAGCTCCTGATGTACTGTAAAACGGTCGTGTTCGGGTCGAGGTCGAGCATAGCGACGAGCTTACCCTTCACCGCTTCCCTGCTCGGGGTAGGCTCGCCCTCGTGGAGTATGTCGAAGTATATCTCCTTTCTCCCGAGGAGCTTGTTCTCCTTAATCTCGGTCACCTTAATCTCCATCACGAACCACCTCCATCTTGGCCAAGATGCGCGCACACCTGCGCTTGCATTCGGGTGTTACCTTTATAAGCACTACCCCCTCGTCGGGCTGGCCGTAGAGGACTATACTCCCGTAAGGGGCATATAGCACGGCGGGAATCGCGCCCAAATCCTCCTCACCGCTGACTAGTATGTGAACCGGCCTGCCCCTCTCGACGAGGCGGAAGGCCTTTCTGATGGCATCTAATAAAGCTTTCGTTATCGTCCCGGGGGGATTTGAAACGGTCATGAAAACGGCCTTCGCGTTTATGTCGGGAGAATAGTCAGCTCTTTTGGTTTTGAGGTCGTATAAAGCCAGAGAAGGAGAAAGGCCGAGCTTGAGGACGTTCTCGGTGACGACGTCCCCAACCGTGACGACGGTTTTGCCTCTAAGCTCGTCCTTAATTCGAAAGTAGGGCTCCGGGATGGGGCCCCTTATGAGCTCCCCCAGGGGTTTTTTAAGCTCCCGCCGGAGCTCTCTGGTTAGGCGGAACAGCATTTCACCTGACCCTTATAGCGTATTTGCCCGGTACTTTGGCGGCCTCGGGTATGCTCTCACGGAGCTTCTTCGCTATTCTGCTCTCGGTGTCGAGGATTATAACCAAGTCGAACCAGTCGTCGCTTAAATCCCTGCTACCGCAGACTGGACAGCGATCCTCGGTGGTTATGTAATGACAGTGCCTGCAGGCCCTCTCCTTCGCCATGGTCACTCCTCCTTGGCCTTTCTCTTCTCCTTCTCAATCCACTCGAACTTGCCGAGACCGGGCTGGCGCATCGTCATGTTAATCTTGTTCTCCCTGATGATCTTGCTCTTGACGCTTATGCCTATTATCCTCGCCCTGACGTAGTCGCCGAGCTTCAGGATACGTTTGGTTTCCTTGCCTATGAACTGCCTGTTCTTCTCGTCGAAGACGACGTAGTCATCCATGAGCTGGCTTATGTGGACGAGGCCGTCCATCGGGCCTATTCTGATGAAGGCACCGTAGGGCATCATCTCGACTACCTCTCCCTCCACGACCTCGCCGTTTTCAGGCTTCCAGACGAGGACGTCGAAGATGACCTCGTGGTAAGTTGCCCCATCGCCCGGAACGATTATACCCTGACCGACGTCGTGGACGTCGAGGATGGCCAGAATAACTCCCTCGTCCCTGTCGTAGATGCCCTCGTAGGTCTCGCGGAGAACCTTTTTAGCGGCGTCCTTGGGATCCATTGTGAACATTCTCGGGGGTATTCTGACGACGTCCTTAACCGTCAAAAGCTTGTACATGCCTCAACCTCCTTGTAAATAAGAGGGGAAAAGAAATCACTCCTTCTTTCCAAACTTCTCCTTGTAGAGCTCTACGGCGCGGAGTATCTCCTTCTTCGCTTCCTCGGCGTTACCCCAGCCCTCGACAGTGGTAGTTTTACCCTGGAGCTCCTTGTAGCGCTGGAAGAAGTGGGCAATTTCGTCGAGAAACGCCTTTGGAACGTCGTCTATGTCCTTCCAGTCCTTGAAGTAGGGATCCTCGACCGGAACTGCCAGAACCTTCCAGTCCTTGTCGCCAGAATCTTCCATCTTCATTATCCCTATGGGCCTGGCCTCGATTATGGTGAGCGGGTAAACCGGCTCGCGCATTATGACCATTATGTCGAAGGGGTCGCCGTCGTCGTACCAAGTCTGCGGGATGATTCCGTAGTCAACTGGGTAGAAGAACGGGCTGTAAAGGACACGGTCGAGCTTAAGTAAGCCAGTCTTCTTGTCGAGCTCGTACTTGTTCCTGCTCCCCTTCGGAATCTCTATAAGAGCGTACACAACCTCAGGAACGTTTGGTCCGGGCTCAAGCTCGTGGAACGGGTTCATCTCTAACCACCTCTAACCCTTTTCTTAGAATTCCTAAGGTGGCTTTCCCCTTGGGCTTTTAAAGTTGTTGGTTCCGGGCTAATCCGCCCGGTACTCGTAAACGGTTTCGCCGTCTGCAATCGCGTAAACTTCAACTTCGCCGTCTCTGTAATGTATTACCGGCCTGTCGACTAGTTCAAAGACCCGTTCCAGGTCCTTTGGGGATGAGAGCTCAACGCGCCTCCCTCCGGGAAGAGTTCCATCAACCGTGTACTTTTCCAGGCCCTTAAGCACCTTGGGTTTGGTCTCTCTCCTTTCCCTCCTGGCATAGACGAACCCCGCCGGTGGAATCGCAAAGAGGAGCGCCATGGCCGGGAAAACAGTCCTGGCCGTTGAGATCTCAACGTCGGAGCCAGCTAATGAGAGAGAGTTAGCCGTCACGCTGACGTTTCTGACGGTTTTCAGATAGCTTTTTTCGGCACCCTCGAAGTACAGCATGCCCGAGGCGTCGCGCTTCAGACGGATTTCCTGAGTGAAGGGTTCCCTCCCGTTGGCCAGAACTTTCACAGTGACGTAGACTTCCCTCTCGGCCCTGTAGAGGCCCGTTCCCTCGCGGATTTTTCTGAGCTCCCCGTCCATCTCGGTGAAGTTCAGCTCAACGGGAACATTGAATGAATCTGCGAAGACACCCTTAGCGAGGAGCTTCGTCCCGTTGAGGAGGTAAACCCTCCGCTTTCCAGAGGTGACGTAGTAGTTAACGTGAAGCGTTACCTCGTAGCTTCCCCGCAAGCCGTTGGAGAGGAAGCGGTATTCGCCCACGATTGAGTCTGTTATCTCGGCAGGATAATATTGGAGAGAAGTTCCGTTTCGATAAACGCTCTCGTTCGAGAAGAGCCCGTAGTTTGCGAAGTGACCCTCCTGCGTGTAGGCTGTCGAGTAAGTTGCCTCCGTTGTTGTAGGCTCCCTAGAGTAGGCAACGCCGGAATAGACGGCAAAGGTAAGGGATAGGAAAACCGAAAGGGCGAGGCCAGTAGCTATGGCCCGTTTTTTGTAAACCTTCATAATCAACGACCTCCCGTAACTGTGATTTTATTTGAAACGACGTCGGTACCGCAGAGGTGGGCCCCGCAGTTGAGGGTGTAACTCCCGGGAGAGAGGAAGACAGCTTCAAGGGGTATGTTCAGGGTAACCGTTTCTCCCCGGGCAACATGGACGCGCCACACTATCCTCCAGCCGGAACAACCGCAGTGGCAGTGGTCCATCATCAAATCCGCCCTTCCAGAGCTTGGCCTCGGCAGACCAACGACGTAGAAGGCCCTCCAGCCGGGGTTAGGGATGGAGTCCATTATCACGAAGTCACCCTCTTCGCCGTTGTTGGTGAAGTTGAGCTGGAGCGTTATCGAGTTCCACTCACCAACGGGATAGAAGTAAACTCCCCCTACTATGGACTTAACCAGGACGTAGGGGGTTTCAACGCTCGCGTACATCGAGCAGTCCCCAATCCTAGCACTTCCGCCGTCCCACTCCGCGTAAACGGTGAGGGAAACCCCATAGGTGCCATCTGTGACGTCTTCATCGACGGAAAAGTTCCCACCGACTGCGACGGATTCACCCGGCTCAAGGGTATAGGTGGAGCTGTCAACATCGCCACTTAATCCCCGTGGAAGGGACGAGCCATCGGCCTCGACGTGAATGGTGATTGGCCTGTCCATCAGGTTCTCAACGGTTACCGCGGTGAACTCCACACCGGAACTCGCGTTAACAGGAACCGGGTCTGATAGACAGCGGTACGCGATGTAGGAATTGTCTCCCCCAACAACCCCAAACTCAACATCCCTGCTGGAGGTGTAAGCCTGGAAGTTCCCGCTCGAACCCACAATGAAGAGCAGTCCGAGGAGGAAAGCAATAAGGGGTAAAAACTTTCTCATGCTAACCATCTCCTAGAAGTTTGGAAAGGAAACTTCCCCTCCGTTTTCTGATTCTAAGGACGTCCCCCTCCGAAATCCCCGCAAGGCAGTAGAAGACCACGAGCAGTCCCGCGAGAAGAGTAGCGTAGGCAACGAGCGGAAGGTAGGGGCTGAGGGAGTAAAGGAAAACCACGAAGGAAGCAGGAAGAACGGCCGGATACGACCTGACCCCGAACTCCTCCCTGTAAATTCTCGTGTCCCGAGGAACGGTAACATGAACCGAGAAGGTGACACTTGAACCCCCACCTATGCGAAAGAACGTCGGCCCGGTCAGGTGTGCTCGCTCACTTTCACCGTCCACGAAGTAGTAGAAGGGGTAAAATGCGTTGTTCTCAAGGGTGAGGTTCCTATCAAAGGTCGAGCCGGGTAGATACCAGCCCTCCCTCTGGTTGCCGGCCAGGGTTGAGGAGTATGTAAGGGCTAGCGTTCCCCACGAGGCGACAGTAACAAAGAGGAAGCCCGCTATTATGAGGGCCGACGCGACGGCGTAGAGGGTCTTAACGCTCACTCGGTAGTATTTGACCCGTTTTCGTTTTTTATTCCCGCCGGAGAAGGTGAGAACGGCACCGGCGATGAGGAGAATGGCTATCGCATAGGGGTTGTCCAGCTTCAACCTTATGGAGTTAATCAGGTCTCCGCCACCTCTGAGGAGGAGTGGCTTACTGAAGAGAACGACCACCTTTCCTGCCACATCTGAATCTTTGACAGGAGGATAAAGGCCGTCCTGCTGGTCGGTGGCGACGTTGTTGTCGCCCTTGGTCAAGATGCCATTCCCCGTTATCGCGAAAATCCTGTGGACCGTCCAGCCGTCGCGCTTGTGGAAGACCACGATATCGCCGACCTCGAAGTTCCTCGCGAGCGGGTTCATCAGAAAGAGGTCGCCTCTGTTTATGGTGGGCGTCATGCTATCGGAATAGGCATAGGACAGAAACACGGGGCGGTTCAGGAAAAAGCCGGCTAACGAACCAAGGAGAAAGACAACCACGATGAAAGCAAACGTGAACTCGAGCAGTTTCTTCATAGCTACTCACCCTCAAAAGGGTTGGGGCAAGGCCCCGGAAGAAAATCACGGGCCCTCGCTAGGGCAGGCTCCAGCGACGGCCTCAATGCTCATCTGGAACTGGTATCCCTGCATTGCGGAGTTGGTGTTGTCGAATACCATTCCAATCGGAACGGGGTTTCCGTGGGTTACGGTGAAGTTTATGTTGTGGGCCGATCCGGCCATAGGGCTGTCGTAGGTTCCGGCGAAGATAAGTACATCTGGGTGTGAGGTCTTTATGGTGACGCATATCGGGTAGTCCGTCCCGTTGTTCTCCCAGAGCTCGTTGCTTACCTCGAACATCTCCTCAAAGACGTAGGTTGTGTTCGGGCTCATTCCGGCACCCCCATCGGCAGGGTGGTTTGGATTATACTGGCTGATGTCAACGTAGAGCTTTCCAGCGTCGTAGGTCACGTAGGGCTGGAGAGCAGTTAAGTCAATAAGCTCGTTGTCGTCGGACACAACGTCGAAGCTTGCCTGCCTCTCGGCAGAGTAATACCTGAAGTTCGCCCCGGCACCAACTGCCAGGAGCATTCCAACCATCAGTAAAGCCAGTCCAAACAGTTTATTCATCTCTCATGCCCCCCTCATGACCCCTGGCCACACTTGCCGACGAGTTCACTGGGTTCAGTGCCGAGCCTGTATGCCTGAATGTGTATCGTGCTACTTTCCGTGGTGTTGAGAGGTAAGTTCCCAACGTCGAAGTCCATACCGACCTTAACGGCCTCCCCCGGACTAAGGAGGAAGCAGACGTCGTTCTTGGCCATGTCGCTGGCGTAAACAACTGCCCCGGTGCTGACGTCGTGGATATCGTGGTCCGCCCCATAGAACTGTATAGCGGTGTTGGCGTTGGTAATCCTCACGACTATGCTCATGTTGTCCTCCCAGAGGTCGTTGCTTACGGCGAAGACCTCATCAAAGTTGTACTCCGAGTTCGGGCTCAGACCCTGGCCGTAGCCCGGGTAGTTCGGGTTGTTGGGACTTATATCAACGACGAGGACGCCACCGTCGTTTATGTAGGCGTAGGGCTGAATCGGCGTCAGGTCAATAAGCTCGTTATCGTCGCTGACTATGTCCCAGTGGACACTCCTGTCAGCATTGTAGTCCCGGAAGTTGGCTCCAGAGCCAAGAACGAGACCAAAGGCCACGAGCAGGCCAAAAATTCCAAGTGCAAGGTTTTTTCTCATCTTTTTCGCCTCCAGATTGGAGGCACTGTGGAAACGGAAGCCAGCGGTGAACGAATTCTCACCACTGCAATGGTGAAATCAACGCAGTGCCCGGCAACCCATAGGGTTGCTCAATGATACCTTGAACCATTGGAGTATATATGAAATGCCAGATTAACGGCGGGTAATGGAGGATTACCCAAAAATCTCAGACCCGCCTCATCATCCTCCGGTGAATCATACCCACTCCTGCGTAGACCAGCGAGGCGAAGGCTAGGTGAGGGTTCTCCAGGTAGAGGGCCGCCGCGAGAAAAATCAGGGAGAGGCCCACGTAGAAGGAGCTCCAGCTTATGTCGTTCTTCTTGACCGTCTCCATGTAAAGGGTAACGTCCTCGGGAACCTTAACCAAGGTTACAATCCCGTGCCTGAAGGTTATAACTCCCTCGCGCTCAAGTTTTGGAATGTGGGTCTGGATTAGACTCACGTAAACGCTCTTCCTGTGCTTCCTATCGGTGTTCCCCTCGCTCTCGGCTATGTACTCGACCATGTCCCTCAGCTCGGCCCTCCCCTCGGACTTCTGGAGGTACTCAATCATGAGCATCCTCCTGCTGTTTCCCAGTATGACCGAGGAGGTTCCCATGGCAATCACCGTGCCAACCTGTAGTGCTTTCTGCCGTTGGTGCCTACTCTCGTCTCAACGATACCATCTTCGGCAAAGCGCCTCAAAGCCCGTTCAACTCCCTGTCTTGTGACGTCAAAACCCCGTTCCATGAGAAAGCGTGTGATGAATGCAACCGTCAGCTCTCCATCATTGAGAACGTCAACAATCTCACCCTCGAAATCGTGCCTCATTTTTTCAACCTCCCTGCCAGAGTAAGATCCGGCCATGGTAAAGTTAGGGGAGGAAAGTATTTAAACATGCCCAAAAAGTTCGTTGATCAAAGTTTCAACATAAATAAAGCTAAAACTGGCCGTTTTTCAAAAACGAACCCTGAACTCGGAGTTACCGCCAATGGAACCAGTGGTAGAGTGGAACAATGGATGGGGTGTGGGCATTAAAAATCCGAAAACATCACACATGAAGAGAGCAAAAAACATCAATTGATAAAACTGCTCAGAGATTTCCCCAAAAGCCAGGAATTGCTGAGTAAAAAAACAACCAATCCGGATACTCATAGGGGTATAATATGAGGTTCGAGAAACGAAGTATGGAGGGGGTTCGGGGTTCTGGAGCCCTTAAGCGATGGTAGCCCCGCGGGGATTCGAACCCCGGTCGCGGGATCCAGAGTCCCGCATGCTTGGCCGCTACACCACGGGGCTGTGCCCGTTGAATAGCTAAAGAGGAGGATTTATAAATTTTACTCCCAGAAACTTTGCCTTCTCAAAGTTTCATCAAAGTTGGAGATTTCCAAGCGGGGAGTTAGAGAGTTTGCACATTCAAACCGCTCTTTTGAAATTCACGTTTCACAGGCCTCAAAACACGGTTTAACACCAAGAAGCGCTCCTTTGGAGCACTTTTAACAAATAAAAATCCCAACTAAAGGAATTTTGAAAACAAATTTTCAATTTAAATTCCTCCTAGAGATGCAAACACTCTAGAAATCCCCGGAATCCCCGGAAAAGAATCACAAGCCTTGATCAAACCGAAGTTTGTAACTGGCGGGCCGGGCGGGATTTGAACCCGCGACCTTCGGCTCCGGAGGCCGACGCTCTGTCCAGGCTGAGCCACCGGCCCAACCCAGAATGAGTATCTAACGTAACTTAAAAACATTAACCCCTGCCAAAACACTTTTTAGGATAAAGAAAAAAGTATTGGTAGGTGAGACAAATGGAGCCCCATGAGTTCAAGCTCACAGAGGAGGGCATTAAAGCTGTTCTTCCTCCACTTGAGGCTGAGATAATGGAACACATGTGGAAAGTGAAAGTCGCAACCGCAGGCCAAGTTTATGAGTACATGAAACAAAAACACCCAGAAATAAGACGATCTACCATAAGTATTCTAATGAACCGCCTCTGCGAAAAAGGGCTTTTATCAAGGAGAGTTGAGAAGGGCAGAGGTGGAATGAGATATGTATACTCAATAACAACGACAAGAGAAGAGTTTGAGCAAAAAGTTGTTCAGAGTATTCTCGATGCTTTGATGACGAACTTCAGAGAGGCAACTTATGCATATATCTCAAGGATAAAGAAGTGATGAATAATGCTTTACCTCATCCTTATAATCGAGGTTATACTCCTCCTTGGTGCTCTCGGAGACCTCGGGATTATAACCACAATAGGAGCAATGGCATTCCTCACCGTGCTGTACATATGGGCAACAAAACACAAATTTGGAGAGAACCTCATTCCCCTAGACCGGGAAGAAATGCCCTGGCTCTACGATGGCATCGCTGAACTCGCCAGAAAGGCAAACATTCCAATGCCCCGAATTTATCTGCTCGACGACTACATACCCAACGCATACTCCTTTGGGAATACAATAGTTTTATCTCTTGGCCTCTTCGAAGTTCTGGATGAAGAGGAGATAATAGCAGTTGCTGCGCATGAACTTGGCCATATAAAGAACCGCGACACCAGGTGGTTTCCTTTGATAATTTACGGTAGGGCCCTGATGATGATAACAACGTTACTTCTTGTTTTGGCTGGAAACCTGCCAGTAAAAGCCACATCTCTCATTCTTTACCTGGCGTACGAACTTGCGAGAAGTGACTTCATGAAAAAGAGGGAGTTCTTAGCAGATGAAACTGCCCTTAGACTACTGTCAGTTCCCCTAAGCCTCAAAAGGGCTCTTGAAGAGCTTAAGTACTACGAAGACCTGAGAATGAAGGTAAAGGTCAGCGCCGTTCCGAGCATTGAGCCAAATATAGAGAGGGAAAAGCGCTTTGCATTTTTCACGGAAACACATCCAAGCTACGAGGAAAGAATCATACGAATAACCTTTGAAATGAACAACCTAATGAGAATGAAGCAGGTGCAGTAACATGGGAATAGAGATTTACCTCGACAGGGAAAAGGCCGAGAGGATTAGAAGGATAAGACCCACTAAAGACGAATACTTCATGCTCATAGCCAAACTCGTTTCCCTCAGGGCAACGTGTCCAAGGCTTCGCGTTGGGGCCGTGGCTGTTAAGGACGGCTACATCTTGGCTACTGGCTACAACGGTGCACCGAGGGGAATGAACCACTGCATTGATGTAGGCTGTCTCATCGTTGACGGCCACTGCCATAGAGCCGTTCACGCGGAGCAGAACGTCATAGCGATGGCGGCTAGAAAGGGCATAAGCCTCGAAGGGGCAACGCTATACGTTACTCACTTTCCCTGCGATACCTGTTTCAAGCTTCTGATAAACGCTGGCATAAAGGAGATTGTTTACGAGGAGATGTATCCAAACGAGGCAACGGAAATACTCCTCAGAGAGGCCCAAGAGAAGGGAATAGTAAAGATTAGACAGTTCAAACTACCAAAGGAGCGCGTTAGAGCGTTCCTCGAAGAACTCTTTGGGGAGTTCATTTGAGCTTTTTCTCAATTTCCTCAAGCCTTTCGTTTATTTCCTCAAGCTCGATGGCGACCTTTCTAGTGAGTTCCGTTATTTCGCGCTCGGTTCTGTCAACGGCCAAGTAAACCTTGAATATCATGAGATATGCCAGACCTATGGCAACGACGAAAAGGGCATCCAGCCCACGGCCAAGGCCAAGTATATTTTTGATTTCGTTTGCAATCCTAACCGGGAAAAACGCGACGATGAACAGACCGAGCAGAATTGCCTCCCAGAACAGGAAGTCCCCCCACTCAACTTCACCGCTCCTGTATTTGCCGAGGACATAAACCATGAGGGTAACCACAACGACGAGGGTTATCATCTGGACTGCGTACATTTCCCTCACCTCAGCTTGTCAAAGAGAAGGTTGAGCGCTATCTTAACGCCTTCCAAAACGTTCGTTCCCTTCTTCATTGAATACTCGGTATAGACAGCCTTAATTGGCACCTCAACGATTCTACAGCCGGCCTTTGATGCCTCAATGATAATCTCACTCGACACGGCATAGCGGTCGCAGGTTATCCGTATCTTCCTCACGCAGTCACCGCTGAGGCACCTCAGCCCGCTCTGGCTGTCGCTGACGTATCTTCCGGCAAAGAGGGCCGTGACCGCGTCGAGAACGAAGTTGCCGAACTTCTTTATAAGGGGCATCTCACTGGTATCGCCCTTGAGCCTCGAACCGACGGCAAAATCAGCCCTTCCTTCAGCTACTGGTTTCATGACGCGAAGTGCATCGCCGATTAGGTGCTGTCCATCGGCGTCAAAGGTGATGACGAGCCTCGCGTTTTTTCTTACCGCGTAGGCAAAGCCCGTTCCAAGAGCACCGCCGAGTCCCCTGTTGACGAGATGATTGAGAACGCGAACACTGTAGGAGCGTGCTATCTCCTCAGTTCTGTCCCGTGAGCCGTCGTTTACAACCACTATTTCCTCCCTCTTAAAGTACCTCAGAAGGTCCTCCAGAACGGAGCCGATGGTCTTTTCCTCGTTATAGGCAGGAACAACGACGTAGGTCGAGAGGAGCCTCTCAATGAGTTCCTTCAGGTGAATCAGGTTGGTCACTTCAAAATGGGACTCTGCCTTGACCTGAAAGCTCATCCTGCCGTGTTCATGCCCCATAACAAGAACGCTGAGCGAACCAAGCTCCCTAGCGGGGATAACGTCATAGCCGTGGTCCCCAACGACGAGGGTTTTTTCGGGAGGGACGTTCAGGGTTTCGAGAATTTTCTTCAGCTGGCCCGGATTTGGTTTAAGCTCTTCAACGGGAACGTCGTCCCTCGTTAAGATTACATCGAAGTAACTGGACAGGTTATGGCTTTCTAGGGCAATGAGAGTGGCTTTTCTGGAACTCCGGGTCATGAGGGCGAGCTTTATTCCCCTGCCTTTGAGGTAATCGAGGAGTTCAATAGCGCCATCGAAGAGGAAGCTATCCTTCATTCTTTCCCCTTCCAGCTCAACGAGAATCGAGTAGAGCTCCTCGAAAGGCCTTCCCGTCTTTCGCGACAGCTCCATAAGGCCCTCGTACATGGGAGTTAGCTCGCCTATTTCCTCGGCCGGAATCCCAAGGGAGACCAGCCTTCCCCTGAGCTCTCTTTTAACTTCGCTGAAGGGCTTCTCAGCCCCAACGAGAGTCCCATCGAGGTCGAAAACAACCGCCCTGATGTCCATGCTACCACCGAAGGGTTTATTTTCGCTCCCGCGTAGGGAAGCCGGTGTCAAAGATGATAGTGATGATTTCACTTATAGCTTTAATCCTTTCGCTCGCACTAACGGCGTACATAAAGGACGCGATGAAAAGGGCAGGAATCGTGGGTAAAGATATACACAAGCCCGAAAAGCCCGAGGTTCCCGAGATGGGGGGGTTGGCGATAGTTCTGACCGTTGGAATCCTCGGGGCGCTCCTGGGGTCAGATGCACTCGCGGTTTTCCTGCTCTTCGGTCTGATTGGGGTTGTTGATGACATAACGAACCTGAGGCAGTCCCATAAAGTGGCACTATCGCTCCTCGTCTCAGTCCCGGTGGCGTTTTTAAATGTCGGAAGGAGCGTTGACGTTTTCGGATATTCACTGAACCTAGGCCTTCTCTACCCGGTATTTGCCGTGCTCTTCGTCACGGGTTCGGCAAATTTGGTCAACATGCTGGCCGGATTCAACGGTCTCGAAGTTGGCACGAGCGCGATAATACTCTGCTTTTTAGCGCTCATCACGGAAGGAACCGCAAGGGACCTCGCGTTGATTGGCCTTGGGGCCTCCCTTGGCTTCCTCTGGTGGAACAGGTATCCTGCAAGGGTCTTCCCCGGCGACACAGGAACGCTGAGCCTTGGAGCTCTGATAGGCCTCGTTGGAATTCTCGGCAAGGTCGAGGTTTACACAGCAATCATGCTGATTCCCCACTTTCTGGACTTCACGATAAAAGCCCTGGGAGTTCGTTTTGGCGTGAGGAAGCACGGGAGAACGGAAGTTTTGCCAGACGGAACGCTAAAGGCACCGCCGTATCCGAGCTTCCTGGGAACGATAATGAAAAGGGTTAGGGTTACGGAGCCAAAACTCGTGGCAATCGTCTGGGGAATAGAGTTTATCCTTGGCCTTCTCGTCTGGGTTCTGAGTCAATTACCTTGACCATTCCAAAGCCGTACCTTGTCTTTTCTCCAAAACCCGTCTCATAGCCAAATCTCGCCAGCTCTACCGAACCGGTGTAGCGAAACACCATGAGGGAACTCCTGAAGTACGTGTCCCTGACAAGAATCCTTACGGGCTTGAACTTGAGAACCTCAAGCTTGAACTCCTTGTCCTCGGGCATGTGACCGTAGATTGCGGAATAGCGCATTAGCATTACCTTGCGAAGCTTGTCAAAGAACATCTCATCGCTGGGATAAAGGTCCCATATCTTCATCCTGCCGTTGACAAACTTGACAGTTCTCACCATTATCGGACTTAAAGTCGAGAAGAGGACTTCGTTTTTGATTTCGGGTTCTTTGAGCACTTTAACATTATCGGCAATGAACGCGGCGTTTCCAATCTTGAGGAGGGGATCATCGAGAAAACCCTCCGCAACGGCTTTTATTAGCTCTGGAGAATGTGAGGAAACGTAAAGGGAAACGTCGTCAGAGAGAACTCTAATCCCAGCATCGGGTAAAAGCTCCCGCTTACGAACCATTATCCGCGAAAATGTAAAATGGTCGGCGTGACTCGTTTCAACTTCACGAGCAAGTTCAGGAGAAACAAGATAAATCTTTTCAATAATTTGAGAATAAACTTCATAGTTATAATTAAACGGCAATATTGTACCTTCTTCGGCAGGTCTTAGTTTGATCTCTATTCTCATTCCACCCCACCCCGGTTTCAGCATGGTGAGTTGGAACTTAAGGTTAATAAGAATTTCGCGGGTTAAACATCCATCTAATTACTATTTCAAAGAGTGAGAATGAATTGTTTAATGAATGCATAAACCCAACAAGGTTAAAAAGGGTCAATAAATAATGAAATAGCAGAGAGGTGAGATGCATGAGTATTGAAGATGCCAACATCCCGGAAAGTTACGATGACTACATCACATTCTTGAAAAGAAGGATTAGACAGCTCGAACTCCAAGTGAGAACGCTCGAAGCCGATAAGGAGAGACTGGAGAGGGAACTTTCGCGATTGAGGATGGAGATGTCGAGGCTCAGACAGCCCCCGGCCTTTGCGGGCAACGTTATCGAGGTTCTCGACGACGAGAGGGCTATAGTCCAGAACTACAACGGACCGCGCTTCGTTGTTAGAATCGCCCCCTGGATTGAGAGGGACAAGCTCAAGCCCGGCTCAAGGGTAGCCCTCGACCAGAGGACGATGGCGATAGTGGAACTCCTTCCGACTGAGAAGGACCCGAGCGTTCTCGGCTTCGAGGTCATAGAGAGGCCAAAGGTCACGTACGATGACATCGGCGGTCTGGAGAAACAACTCCAGGAACTCAGGGAGGCCATAGAGCTTCCGCTCAAACATCCAGAACTCTTTGAAAAGGTCGGGATAGAACCGCCAAAGGGCGTCCTCCTCTACGGCCCGCCGGGCTGTGGAAAGACCCTTATGGCAAAGGCCCTTGCGAGGGAAGTTAACGCCACCTTTATACGCGTAGTCGGTAGCGAACTCGTGAGGAAGTTCATCGGCGAGGGTGCCCGGTTGGTTCACGAGCTGTTTGAACTCGCCAAGGAGAAGGCCCCAACGATAATCTTCATAGACGAGATTGACGCCATAGGCGCGAAGAGGATGGACGAAACGACGGGTGGCGAGAGAGAGGTTAACAGAACCCTCATGCAACTTTTAGCGGAGATGGACGGCTTCGACCCGCGCGGAAACGTCAAGGTCATAGCCGCAACCAACAGGCCCGACATACTCGACCCTGCATTGCTAAGGCCGGGCAGGTTCGACAGACTCATAGAGGTTCCGCTCCCGGACTTCCGCGGAAGGCTTGAGATACTCAAGGTTCACACGAGGAAGATGAACCTGAAGGACGTTGACCTGCGCATCATAGCCGAGCTCACAGAGGGCGCGAGCGGCGCTGACCTAAAGGCGATAGCGACGGAAGCTGGCATGTTCGCAATCAGAGACAGGCGCGAGTACGTTACGCAGAATGACTTCCTCAAGGCGGTCGAGAAGGTCTTGGGAGCCGAGAGGAAGCTCGCCCAGGCGATAGCGATGCACGAGGTCATGTACGGCTGACCCTCGTTTCTGTCTCCTTTATTATTACCTCGGCCAGAACGTAGAGAACCGCTATGGAAAAGAACGCTTCTCTATAACCCAGCCTGTCTATCAGGTAGCCGGTGAAATAGGGCCCGACGGTAGCCCCAAAGAAGCCCACCATGTTAACGAATCCCATAACGGAGCCCAGGTTATCCTTTTCCGCTGTTTCTGCTGTGAAGGCTGTGACCATCGGCCCCACGGAGTAGAACGTCAGGCCGAGTATCAGAACAGGAACGAGGCCGGGCCTTAGGGCAAGGAGCACTATGAAAACCGCGTTGAAGATGAACACTACCTCCAGCGCCCTTCTTCCGAGCCTGTCGTAGAGAAAACCTCCCGCGAGAGAACCAACTACACCAACTAAGGAGAGCAGGGAGAACAGGTAGGAAGCCCTCTCAACCCCCATTCCCCCGTGGGTCAAGAACGCCACGAGAAACGTCAGAACTCCAAAAAAGGCCATGAGCGAGAGAAAGTTGGCAAGGGCAAGGTTTGTTGACCCGACTTCAATGGAAAGCCTTGCCCTTACCCGTTTCTCCTCAAGCTTTCTAAGGGACGAGAGGAGCAGGACTCCCACAGCCGAACTCATTATACCCAAAACCGGAAAGGCGTAGCGCCATCCGAGGTTCAGGGCTATCGGCACGACAATGAATGGAACTATGCCGGAACCGACGGGAGGACCGAGCATAAAGACACCAAGGGCAGAGCCCTTCCTCCTACCGTAGGCCTCGGCTATTAAAGCCGTCGCAGGGGCGTAGTAGAGACCGGAGAAGAAGCCGTAGAGGGCCCTGAAAGCCAGAACCTCCCAGTAACTCGATGCAAAGAAGAGCATCGCCGATGAGAGGGAGTAGCCAAAGATACTCAGTGTGAGAAGCTTTCTCCTTCCAAAGCGGTCTCCGAGGTAACCGGCGGGAACCTGAACGATGGCGTAGGGAAGGAGCAACGCTGTCATCAAAAGACCGGCCTGAGCGTTCGTGAGATGGAACTCTGACTTAATCATGGGCAGGAGCGGAGAAACCACCATCCTGTGGGCGTAGTTGAAAATCCAGCCCAGAGTTATGAGTAGCAACTGGAGGAGCATAGCTTCGATGAACAACTGAGCGGTTAAAAATCTGTCGGACAAAGGTGTCCAACTAAGGTTTATAAGAATCCAAGACAAGTAACGCCGGGAGGAGAGAAGGAGATGGTAAGCAAACTGCTGGCTCTTGAGGCCTACCCGCGCCTCCGCGACCTGGACTTCAGAATCCTCAGGGGAGTAGAGCTAAACATGAGACACCACAAGTGGGTTCCACTGGAGGACATAGCCCGCTTCGCGAGGGTGGACGTTGAAACGGCGTCCTTTCGGTTGGGCAAGCTAGACGACATGTCCCTAGTCAGACGGAGGAGCGACATAGGATACATAGGCTACCAGCTGACGATACACGGCTACGATGTCCTGGCCATAAGGGCACTCGCGAGGAAGGGTGTCGTGGAGGCGATAAGTACAACCCAGATAGGCGTTGGAAAGGACGCCGACGTTTACGTTGGAATAACGCCAACCGGCGAGAAGGTCGCCGTTAAGTTCAACAGGATAGGCGGAAGGACGGCTTCCCGGAGGGCGGGCTACCATTCCCACGTCTTCGCGGACAAGCACCACACGAGCTGGCTCTACGTTTCAAGGCTCATAGCCAAGAAGGAGTACGACGCACTGGTTCTTCTCAGCCCAATAGCGAGGGTTCCAAAGCCGGTAGCGTGGAACCGGCACGTTCTGGTAATGGAGTTCGTTGAGGGAACCGAACTGGCCGAGCTAAGGGACGACGAGCTCACCAGAGAGGAAGCCGAGAACTTCCTCGACAGAATCCTGGAGGAGTACCTCAAGATAGTGCGCTTTGGAATAGTCCACTCCGACCTGAGCGAGTTTAACGTCGTATTAACAGGGGACGACATCCTGATAATAGACTGGGCACAACACCTCACAACCGCCAACCCCGAGAGCTACGAGCTGTTGAAGAGGGATTTGAACGTCATAATCAACGCCTTTAGGAGAAGGTGGAGAGTTAACAGGAGCTTTGATGAAATCTGGCCGGCCTTTGAGGAGGCATGGCATGAGAGCAGGGGGGAGGGGCATGGTGATTAAGTACGAACCCCTGAACAGGCGCGAGAGAATAGTTAGGCTCTTCCGCGAGGCCATCGAGGCGGAAAACAGGCGAGACCTCGAAACCGCAAAGAAGAAGCTCGACGAGATACTCCACGAGAGCCTGGAAGTCGAGCCTGAGTTCTACTTCGAGGCCTGCTTCCGCCTGGCCGACATCTTCCTTCAGGAGGACAACTACAGGGGAGCCGTCAAGTGCGCCCTCAGAGCCATTCTAAGGGCTCCAAGCGAGGACCACTACAGGCTCGGCATTAAGAGGCTCGGCGACATACTGGCGATAATCAAGAGGGAAAACCGCCTCAGCGAACTTGCCGAGAACATGGAGGCGACGCTCAGGCTCATAGAGGAGGACGAGGAACTGCACCGCTTCACCCTAGCGCTTGTAAAGCTCGCAAAGGGCGAAAAGGTAAGGGAAAAGTTCCTCCTGCCAGAGTTCAACGAGGTCTTCGAGAGCCTAATCGAGTAAGGGTTTCCTCCACATACCCTTTTTCCGGCGGAAACGGGAAGTTGTAGGGCTCTCTTCTCGGCCTCTCGTTGTAGTATGGCCTGTTACATGCCGGACAGCCGTGGGTAGAGAAAACAGACGGCGGAACATTGAGGTTATCAAGGTCAAAGCCGACTATTTCATTGCCCTCAAGGAGTATTCTGTCCACCAGGCCGTTCTCCACCAGCCACCTTGCAAGTTGAATCCTCCTGTAGCGCTCAAGGCTCGGTGGTGAAAGGTTCTCAAGCCTCGTTCCCTTAAGGGGAGTGAACGCGAAGAGAGAAACGTCTGCTCCTGTAGAATAGGCCCTCTCAAACGTCTCGATTAGCTCTCTGTCGGTTTCTCCGAGGCCGACTATAACGTGGACGAAGGCCCTTCCAGAACCGAGGACATCAACGATTCTCTCGGCGAAATCCCACATCTCTCGCCAGTCAAAATCGGGCTTGAGTGTTTTGAAAAGCCTCTCGCTCGCCACGTCGAGGCCGACGCCAACGTAGTCAACGCCCAAGGATTTGAAACGCCCCAGCGTTTCAGAATCAACGGGCGTTATTGAGATTGAAACGGGAAGTTTAAGGGGTCTGAAAGCCTCGAGAAGGGCAAAAACGTCGTCGAGCATGCCCGGATAGTCTATGGTCTGGAGGCATATCCTTCCGAAGTGGCCGTTAGGGAGGGCTTTAACCACTTCCTCAAGCTCAAAGGCCGGCCACGTCACGCGGGAAAGCCTGTCAAGGTTAGCTTTGCTCGTCCTTGCCTGGGCGCAGAAGGCGCAGTCGTTGGAGCACTTACCGGGCCAGTACGTCATGAGATAAGCGGTCGTTGGCCTGGCCATGAGCCTGGCCCTGATTAGTCCCATCGCTATCGCGGTTCCGTAGGAGACCCTAACGAGCATTCAGCTTCCCCCACAAAGCTGGAGCATAGAGGGTTATAAAACCAGCCCCCAAAATGAGTGGCAGGAGCGGGAAAACACCGTAGTAGCCCTTAAGCTGGGCGACGTAGCCGAGGCTCACCTGGCCTGCCAGCATTCCAAGGTCGAAGAACATCGTGTATATTCCCGAACCCATCGTCCGTATCCTCTTTGGAAGACTTCCGAGGGCCATAAGTTGCATGGCAGGAACGGCCAGACCAAAACCAGCCCCTATGAGACACGCACTCAGATAGGCCATAGGCGGGAACAGGTAAACGTTGAGGAGCACGTAGCCTGCAAGGAGGAGGATTAGTCCAAGGGTTATCACTGGAACGGGTCCCTTCCTGTCGGCGCTTTTACCGCCGATAACCCGCGTCATAAAGGAGAAAAGCCCTATTACCATCATGTAGTAACCGAAGAGGCTCTGGGGAAGCGAGAGGGACTTGTAGAGCGCCGGCAGATATGTTGTAACACCCGCGTAACTAACGGAGAAGAGAAAGAGCGTCAGCGATGCCGAAACGAAGGAAACCCTGAGTAGCTCGCGGTAGCTGGCCTTCTCGTGCTCCCTCGGTTTAGCTATATCTCCTGCTTCCTTCCATGCCACGAGGGCAAAGAGAGCTCCAACCGCCGAGAACAGGGCAGTAAGAGCAAAGGCCCCCGAGAAACCTATGGCATCGGAGGCGTAGCCACCTATGGCGGGACCAACTATATTCCCCAGGGAGAACATCATCCCACGCCAGCCGAGTGTTTCTCCGACCCTGCCTTCAGGAGCTAAATCCACCGCCGTTGAGAGGCTGGAAGGAAAGAACAGGCCCATCGAAAAGCCGTGGATTGCCCTCGCGAAGGCGAAGAGGTAAACGTTGGAGCTTAATGCAGAGACCACGTAGAGAACCCCTGCGAAAAGACCGAGTAAATTGCCCCCAACGAGGGCATGAAATCGATAACCTTTATCCCCAAAGGCACCGCCTATGGGCTTTGAAACCAGAGAGAGGAAAGAGGTTATTCCAGCGATAAGGCCCACGAGGAATGGCTCGGCCCTTAAGCTGACGAGAAATGGAGAAACAACGGGGGTAACCACACTTATCCCGAGGAAGAAAAAGAACGTTGAAAAGTTCAAAAGCCAGACGTTCCTCATCGAACCCACTAAACACCAGCCTCCGGCTCGTCCATGCCGTCCTTCATGAAGGCGTAGCTCATGTGCTTTGTATTCTTCGCGAAGCCGACGTTTCCGCGGGAATCAACCATGATTATGCCCATAGTGTCCTTCCCGAAGTACTTGGTCGCGAGGCTTATCGCGGCATCGCTGGCCGTCTGTGCGTCCATGCCGAGCCTTACAAAGTCGGTGGCGCTCTTCGCCAAAGCCAACTTTATGGCAACCTCTCCGAGACCCGTGCAGGAAGCCCCGGCAACTTCGTTGGCGTACGTTCCCCCACCGATTATTGGGGTATCACCAACGCGACCGAACATCTTGAGGAAAACCCCGCCCGTTGAGGTTCCCGCAACGACTTCATCACCGTCGAAAGCAACAGCTCCAACCGTGCTCCTCAGAACCTCGGGATACTCCTTTATCAACTCGTTGAGCTTCTTCCAGTGCTTGGTTTCGCCCTTCTCAAGGAGTTTTTTCCTGAGCTCCTTCCACTGCTTCAGCCTCTCCTCTGTTATGGGGTCGTACTCCTCGAAACCAAGAAGCCTCGCGAATTTTACGGCACCTTCACCGATTAGGAGAACGTGGTCAGTCTTCTCCATTACCTTTCTGGCAACGCTTATCGGATTTTTAACCCCCCAGATTCCGGCAACTGCACCAGCATCTAAAGTTTTCCCGCGCATTATTGCCGCGTCCATCTCGACCCTTCCGTCAAGAGTTAGAACACTCCCTGTTCCTGCGTTGAAGAGCGGGTTGTCCTCGAGGGCTTTTACAGCCTCCTCAACGGCATCTAGAGCTGAGCCCCTCTTAAGCTCGCGCCAGCCGGCAAGAACAGCCTCCCTAACACCGGCTATAACCTTGGGTATTCTCTCCTCCTTTTTGATAGTCCCGGCGCCACCATGGACTATTATCGCGACCATTAGAACCACCGGAAAAAGTTCCCTCGAAGGGTTAAAAGAATTGTGGAAACGAGAAGAAATCAGCTGAGGGACATGTTTATTATCGTCTCTCCGATGTTCTCGATGTACTCAAGGATTCTCCTGAAGCTCTCCTTCGCTATCGACTGCCTGTAGTCGGTGGCCTTAATCGTGGCGCGGATTTCAAGCATGAGCCTGTCTATCTCCTTGAGATCGCGCCTCTCAATCTGGGTTACCATGGCCTCAAACTTTTCCCTAAGATATGGAACGTCGATTTCACTGGGATTCTCGGCGATTCGAATGATGTGGTCGCCTATCCTCTCGATGTCCCGGGCAATGAACAGGATTCCCATGAGGTCAAAGGTTCTCTTCACGATTCCGCTCTCTTCAGTAACGGTGTGCTTGCTTAGAAGCCTGTTGACGGTTCTTATTATCAGGAAGTAAAAGCGGTCGAGCTCGTTTTCTAGGTCGTTTATGTCCCGTTTTATCTCGCCGTCTTCTCCCCTAATGAGAAGCTCGAGGTCGCCGAGCATCGAAACGACGATGGAGCGAATTCTCCTGAGGAGCTCAGCGAGGTTTACTTCGTCCTCATCAAGCAAACTCTTGGCGACTATCCTGGTCGGCTCGTCAAGGATTATCTCAACGCCCGGAAGACTCTGGAGAACCTTCCTGATTTTTACCTTGTAAATCGGCATGTCTTCATTTAGTTGAATCTCAAGAACGTCGTAGCCCTGAATGTAAGCAGAGATTACAAGCCTGATAGCCATGTCCGGTGAAAACTCCTTTGAGAGGGCTAGAACTTTCTTCTCACTCACTTCCTTTGGCTCGCTTGGGAATATAGTTATGCTCCCGTCAGGATTTATAACCAGTGGTATCGTGTCCCCCTGCTTTAGGCCATGCTCCCTAACCCACTTTTTGGGGAGGGAAATTATGTATGAGCTTCGCCCCGTGAACTGTATTTTCCTGAACTCCATAGCTGGCACCAACGATATATAGAGGTAGGAACTTAAAGGCTTCATTTCGATAATCTTATAAACGATTTGAAGAACATTTTATCATGTTCTCTGAATACGGTAGGGACGCGAAAATCCTCATAGGGGCAAACGCAGTTGGCCAGACATTTCTGTGGTTCTCCTTTTTTCTCCTGCCCTTTTACCTTAGAGCTCTCGGTTATAACATGCGAGCAATAGGAGCATTTTTCTCAACACAAACAATTGTGGGCGGTATATTTTTCCTCCTTGCAGGGCCGATATCTCTCCGTCTCGGCTACAGAAAAACCCTCCTCCTGAGCGCGTTTCTAGGCTTAACAGGGAGGCTCCTCCAGGTGCTGGCCATAAATTCCCTCGTTCTCTTCCTGGGCTTCCTCCTCGTTGGGATGAACATGGGACTAAGGCAACCTAACTACAACGCCTACCTGAGCGAGCTCGTTCCCGAGGAGAGGAGACACGAGGCCTTTTCCAAGAGCTTTGGACTCGGAACCCTCTTCAACTCATTGGGGGTTCTCCTCGCGGGTTTTCTGCCGGGCTATCTTACGGGCCTGTCCCTCGCCGAGGAAACCGCGTACAGAATAACGTTTTCCCTCTCGCTCCTCCAGTTCGTCTTCGTTATTCCCGCCCTGCTTATGGTCAGGGACGTCGTTGTAAGGGAAAGAAAGATTAGGTGGGAAAAGACCCTCGTTCTCAAAATCCTCAAGTTCTCCCTGCCGAGCGCACTCATAGGCCTCGGCGCGGGAATAACGATACCCTTTATGAGCCTCTACTTCAAGCTCCGCTTTGGAGAAACCCTCCAAGCAATAAGCTGGATTTTCTTCTTCCAGCAGTTGGCCATGGGGCTCGGCTCCTTTGGATTGCCCGAGCTCGTCAAGAAATACGGGCCCGTAAAGGTCATAACAGCATTCCAGGGGACGGCCACCTTCCTCCTCGTGGTGTTTCCATCAATAGAGACCTTCGCTTTAGCGGGAGCGGTTTACGTCCTCAGGGCAATACTCATGAACATAATCTGGCCCATAAACAGCTCCTTCATGATGGGGTTCTTCAGAACCGAGGAAAAGGCCACGGCCAACGGAATCCAGCAGGCGTTTTCGACGTTTATGAGGGGAGTAGGAAACTCAATAGGCGGAACGCTCTTCGCCGTTTCCTTAGCTTATCCCTTCTACGCCACCGCGCTCCTCTATGCCTCTGCAACGGCACTCTTTTACGCCTTCTTCATCAAACACAATGGGGAGAAAAGATAGTTACTCCTTAGCCAGCTCCTCACCGCGCTCTAGAGCTTTAAAGTTCATCTCCCAGAGCTTCTCGCGGAGGGTGAGCTTTATGCCCTCAAGCAGGGACTCGCGCCTCAGAGGAACTAGGCCCTTACCGTGGGCGTAGCCGAGCATCAGAACGCCCAAAGTACGGGGGTTTATCTTATCAGCTTCCCTCTGGAAGTTGGCCATGTGAACCGAGCAGATTTTTCCTATAGCGTCCCTTATCTCCTCGAGCTCGGGATAGCGCTCCTTGCCGACCAAAGTGGTTGCAGTGTGGATTGGATAGGCGTTGATTATCGCCACGCTCTTCTTTCCTAAAAAGCGGGCGTTCCTCAAAGCCTCGGCCGGCTCGAGTGCCAACATGAGGTTGGCCTTGCCCTCCTCGATGAGGGGCGAATAAACCTCCTCACCGAAGCGCAGATAGCTCAGAACGCTACCGTAGCGCTGGCTCATTCCAAGGGTCTCACCTATCCTAACGTTGTAACCCTCGACCATAGCCGCGTTCCCGATTATCCTGGAGAGGGTCAAACTGCCCTGGCCACCGACACCGGTGATGATAAGGTTGAACTCCATGAACACCACCGAGATTGATTGGGGAGAGGGAATAAAAAGCTAAGCTCAAAAAAATTCGCCTAAATACGTAATTTTCCCGAAAAATTCCTTGTCTTTCTCACTATATCTTGCTCAAATGTCATAGAATTCTATTTAAGGGACAACACCAAAATCTAAGAACATGACGTTCGAGGAGTACTACTCGGCATTCAAGGCATACAGCGACATATACTCCGACGAATACAAAAGGAGAATCGAAAGCCTGGAGCCACTCCTTGTAAAGTTTATGAAAGAAAAGGGCAAAGTTCTCGACCTCGGATGTGGGGCGGGGGGATTTTCCTTCCTCCTCGAGGACCTTGGGTTCGAAGTTATTGGAGTTGACAACAGCGATTACATGCTGTCCCTTGCACAGAGCTTCGCAAAGGAGAAGGGCTCAAGGGTCGAGTTCGTTAAAGGTGATGCCAGGAATTTGCCCTTCGAGGACAGCTCCTTCGACTACGTCCTCTTCATTGACAACCTCGTGCACTTCGAGCCTTTGGAACTCGGGAAGGCCTTTCGAGAGATCGCCAGAGTTCTGAAACCCGGAGGAAAGCTATTCCTCCAGTTCACGGACCTTAGGGAACTTCTCCCTGTTCTAATGAACGGACAGGTTGTCGGTGCCGAGTACTGGATTAGCAAGGTTCTACCGGACAAAGACGAGAAAACCGTTCTCATAGAGTTTCAGAGTGAGGATAAATCCTTCCGCGTCAGGTTCAACGTCTGGGGAAAAACAGCAGTTGAACTTCTGGCAAAGCTCTACTTCAAAAAGATTGCCGAGGAAAAAATAAACGAGCACAGCTACTTTCAGGTCTATGTGCCAAAAAAATAGGTCAGGCCTCAAGGCGGAGGCGTTTGATGACGAATTCCCTGTCGAGGGAAGCCAGGAAAGGAGCCAACCTCGGTCCGCGATCCTTTCCGATGAAGAGATTATAAAGGATCTTGAACCATCTCTTACTGGGAATTCCACGTTTTTTGGCAACGTTGAAAATGACATTATTTAACATATCAACAGTAAAGTTCTTATTTGTTTCAAGCCATTCTGCAAGTTCTTCAAGAGCGTCTCTTATATCATGTTCAAGTTTGAGATTAGGTAAATTTTCAAGTACTTTGAACTTTACGTTATCGGGGGCATATTTTTCAACCCAGTTCTTGGCGAGCTTTATGCGGAGCCTAATTCTCTCTAGGTCTTCTTCGCTCAGCTCCTTTGGAACGTGACCCTGCTCCTTGAGAACGCGAATTATTCCTTCCTCGTCAAGGTGTGGCATCTGGACGAGAGTTACGAGGAAGCGGAACGGGGCCTGGGCCACCAGCCTTTCAGGAACCTTTGGCATCGAGAGCTCGTAGGTTCTCTTCAGTTCCTCCTCTTCCTCAGAGTTCTTGGCCTTTTCAAGGCCGAAGTATATCCTTTCGACCTTGTCGAACTCGTCGTAGAGGTTAAGGAGCCCAAGGCCAAGGTCAATCTTAAGCTCTTTATTTGGCCTCGCCTTTGCGTAGATAAACCGGATTATACCCGGCTCGAGAACTTCATAAAGGTCACTGAGGAGAATAACGTTACCCTTTGAGCCACTCATCTTGCCCTTCTGACCCTTTATTCCGACGAACTCGTACATCAGCGTCATCGGGGCCTTCCAGCCAAAGACCTTCTCGGATATCTCCTTTCCGGTGTCATAGGAGCTTCCAGCAGCTAAGTGGTCCTTTCCGGCCGGTTCAAAGTCAACCTTGAAGTGCGCCCAGCGCATCGGCCAGTCAACGCGCCAGCGAAGTTTGACGTTGCCCTCCCTTATGTCGGTCTCTCCTTCCTCTCCACAGTGCTCACAGCGATATTTAACCTTCCACTCGCCATCCCAAGAAACGAACTTCGCCTCGCGCCTACACTTCGGACAGTAGACCATCACCGGTTGCCAGCTCTCTTCGAGAGGTGGCTGTTTGGCCCTCTCGCGGTACTTGTCGAGTACTGCCTTAATTTCGTCCCTCTTTTCGAGGGCGAGCCTTATCTCGTTGGCGTATTCTCCAGATTTGTACAGTTCGCTCGCGTAGAGGAAATCCGCCTCGATGCCGAGCCTTCTCACTTCTTCCTCGAACTTCTCCATGAAGTGCTCTGCATAACTATCATGACAGCCCCAAGGATCAGGAACCTCGCGAACGGGTTTCGTGAGGTGCTCTCTCCACTCCTGCGGGACGTTCTTCGGAACCTTTCTAAAGCGGTCGTAGTCATCCCACATGTGGATGTGCCTCACCTTCTTGCCCCTATCTCGGAGGGCGTGGCCGACAATGTAAGCCGTGAAGAACTCTCTAAAATTGCCTATGTGAACATAACCACTCGGGGTGATTCCACTCTCAACGACGTACTCCTCCTTATCGCCCCTTTCTTTGAGTATCTTCTCCGCCATGTAGTCAGCCCAGTGAACCATCCTCACCACCCCACTTAGCTCGGGAAAAGGACTTTTAAGGTTAAGCTTTGTAAAAAGAATAAACGAAAAATTTTTCTGACAACAGGCTTTACATTTCGCGGGAACAAAAATGATTGAATGGATACCCTACGCAGGTGTTGCCGCAGGTATTATTCTCCTCGCAATAGGCATAACACAAAAGCTAGGACATGAATGGGCGTGGATAAACCGGAAGATAATTCATTTCAGCATTGTTCCAGCCGTTCTAATGTTCTACTACGGAAAAATTCCAGCCAAAGTCTTCAGCGTTTCGGCTTTCGCCTTTGGACTAGTTCAGCTGTGGCCACACATTAAAAAGAAAGAGTTCTCGTGGTATCAAATTGAGCACAACTACGGCGAGGTTTTCTTCGCATTTTCTGCCTCGGTAATCCCGCTTATTCTGCCGGTTAAGTACGCCACAGCCCTGTTACTCGCGATGGCAATAAGCGATGGGGTTACGGGCATAGTGAGGCACCATTACTTTAGAAGGCACGGGTTCAACGTAAAGCTGAAAAAGCACTGGACCGGAAGCCTGGCCTACCTAATTACCGCAGTTCTGATAGCATTTGCGTTCCTCGATGGAGGGATAATAAAAAAGATTGCGTGGGCCGGAATACTGACGCTGGCAGAGTATCAGGGCTGGCTCGACGACAACCTTGCAGTTCCGCTCGTTGGAAGTTTGCTGTTTTTCATCTACTGAGCCCACCGAACCTTAAGGCTGTCCTTCTTTACCTTTTTGAACTCAGCAACAAGGGCCTCTCCGGTCTTCTCCATGAAGTCATCAATGTCTGTTATTCCAAGCTCCTTGAGACCGACTGCATCCACACCCTCGGGGATTCCTTTGGCTTCAACGTTTATCCCGATGTGAATCTTGACGCTGACGGGGGAAACTGTGGCTATTGAGATGCTAAGCTTTCTGCCGTTCACGTAGATGTCGTCGCCCTTTCTGGTAGTCTTTATCCCGTATTCGCCGAGAACTTCACAGAGCCTTGCTATAAACAGCTTCTGGAGGGTTGAGGCGAAAAGCGCGTTGACCAAATCAAAGACCTCAATTATGTAGTGCACCATGTCGTCGCTTTTGATTTCCTTGCTCGCCCTCAAATCTTCTATATCAATCATTTCCTCGACTTTAACGTCGCACTTCCCGCGGAAGACGACGAGCGAATTTCCAAGGATTCCAAAATTCCTGTAGGCCCAGTGGCTTTTAATTGCCGAGCCGTCGTAATCAATGCGCCTATCCTTGACAACCAAAAGCTCCATATCAATCACCCCAGCTTTTCAAGAAGTTCCCTTAGTTCTTCAAAAGATTTCGCATCCACCCACATGTGCACGAAGTCAACCCGAGGATGGTCATCTTTATCATGTCGGCCCTGTTGGATGATATTCGATTTTTTTGGAAGTAGTCCCAGAGGCTGAAGCCCTCAAGGATGGGCCTTACCTTATCCTCGATGTTCCAGCTGGCGATGGTTAGAACAAACCTTTCGCCTGTCCATTTGAGGAACTCGCATCTCCATGGTTCCAGAGTGTGCTATCTAAATCAAGAACTAGCAGTTTTATCAAAATCACCGAGATAAGAACGGCAGGAAGAATTTAATCTTGTTGAGTTCTACAGAAGAGTCAAGTTAGGTTAAGTCAGCTGAGGGCCGTGCATAGGCGAGCTGGTCTATCAGACGCCCCGCCCGGGGCACTCGGGCTGTTGGGAGCGGCAGGCTGAACGGGTCGGTTTCCCTTCCCGCTTACACCCCCGCCCCATCAAACGGGTCTTCTTCCCGAGCCCTCGTCCTGGGCAACGGACCGGTCGCCCAGGCCCAAACGCCCAGGAATGGCCGCCTATTTTCGGGGACCGCTTCGGCCTTAGATGCTTTCAGGCCTTATCGGACGCGGCGTAGCTGCCCGGCTATGCCCTGTAGGACAACCGGTAGACCAGAGGCCGCGGCTCCCTGTTCCTCTCGTACTGGGGGAGCCTTCCCCTCAGGCGGCCAGCACCCCCGGTAGATAGCATCCGACCTGTCTCACGACGGTCTAAACCCAGCTCACGTTCCCCTTTAATGGGTGAACACCCCCACCCTTGGCCCCTGCTGCAGGGCCAGGATGGGAAGAGCCGACAGCGAGG
>NZ_JALVAO010000064.1 GCF_027011145.1 Thermococcus sp.
TGGATTATGATGACGTCGCCCTCTATCTCCTCGGCTCTGGTAACGTAGTCAACGCCGTTCGCCCAGTGGAGAGGTTCGAAATCAGTAAAGTTGCTTATGTGCGGGAGCTTAACTATCTGGATGTGAAGCTCGCCCTTAACCTTCGGGAACTCGGTTAAGGAATCCTCCTCTGGCAGGCGGTGTTGAACGTAGGGAATAACGCCGAGGGTTAGCTTCCCGTAGCGTTTTTCGAGGTAATCGAATCCCGGCTTTAGGAGGGAAGCATCACCGCGGAACTTGTTGAAGACGAAGCCCATCACGAGTTCCCGCTCCTCCTCACTCAAAAGCTCCATCGTACCGACTATCGAGGCGAAACTGCCCCCTCTGTCAATGTCGGTAACGAGAATTACTTTCGCGTTTGCATGCTTTGCCACACGCATGTTGGCTATATCGTAGTCCTTCAGGTTAATCTCCACCGGACTGCCGGCACCTTCGATTAAAACGAGATCGTGCCTCTCCTTCAGCTCGTCGAGGACCCTCATTGCCTTTTGAAAAAGCTCTTCCTTCCGCGAGAGCATGTAGTCCCTGGCTGAGACGCTACCTATGGGCTTTCCCATGAAGACGACCTGGCTCCTCATCTCTCCTTCTGGCTTGAGGAGGATTGGGTTGAACTTCACGCTTGGCCTCTTTCTGCAGGCTATCGCCTGAAGGTACTGGGCGCGACTTATCTCACCCCCTTCGATGCTCGGCGCTGAATTAAGGCTCATGTTCTGGCTCTTGAATGGAACGACGTCGTAGCCGAGGTTGGAAAAAATCCTGCATAATGCAGTGACGAGGAGGGATTTGCCGGCGCCAGATGAGGTCCCCTGAACCATTAAGGCCTTCCCCATTTTCCCACCAGGGAACGTTGGCCGAAGGCCATATAAACCCTTGGATAAAACCTCCAGCGGTGGTCGGAATGGAGAGCCTTTTCCTTCTCGTTCTGGGAAACACCGAGATAAGCACAGTTCCGGGGATAAGCGTCGCAGGAGCAACGCCCGAGCTTACGAAGCTAACACCTGTTGCCGATGCCGAATACCTCTTCCACGAGAAGCCCCTGACGATAGACGTTATTCCAGTAACGCCCGAGGGTCATCCAACTCCGGCTATAATCACCAAGGCGGCTAAAGAACTGGCAAACTTTCCCGTCCTCGTGGTTCGCGGGGGAACTTATTTAGCACCCCTCGTTCCGCACGTCCACATAAGCGATGCCGTTGGACGGGACTTCAGAACGGAGCCGGCTTTACCTGAGTTCGGCGAGATAATAAAGCGCGCCAAGCTCTTCGGTGAGGAACTCAACAAGATGCCAATCAAGGAACTCGTTATCGGTGAATCAACACCCGGGGGAACGACAACCGCTCAAGCAGTCCTCTGGGCACTCGGTTACGAAGCCAGAACCTCCTCGGCCTCGCCGGACAACCCCCAGAGCCTAAAGGAGAAGGTAATCAGCGAAGCTTTCAAAAGGGCCGGCATTGAAAAGGGCCAGCTGAAGGACAATCCACTCGAGGCTCTGAGGCAGTTCGGTGACCCGATGATGGCAACGGTTATAGGCCTGGCTTTGGGTTTCAGGAAAAACATCGTCCTCGCTGGAGGAACCCAGATGTTAGCCGTTTCAGCTCTTCTTAAGGCCCTTGGTGAGGATTTGAATCGCTTTATGATAGCCACAACGAAGTGGGTGGTCAATGATAGGAGCGCGACCTTCCTTGATACGGCCAGGGAGATAGGGATAGTAACATATTCCGCTGACCTCGATTTCTCAAAGAGCGAGTTTAAGGGCCTGAGGGACTATGAGCGCGGTTATGTCAAGGAAGGCGTTGGCGCTGGAGGGGCCACTTGGCTCGCCGTAAAAGCGGGTTTCTCGCCGGAAGAGGTCAGCGAAAAGGTCGAGGAGCTTTACAAGAGACTCATGGAGATGAAACAATAAGGTTTGTTTTTATTCTTTGTTTTTTGGTTATTGGCAAGCTGTTTAAACAAACTTGTTTTCTGAAAGATTATTAAGTTCGGCAATCACTTTAACATAGGTGGTAGCATGGGTGCTGAAGAGCACAAGAGGAAAGCCCCCAAAAAGTTCAAATTTGCGGTCATAACTGTCAGCGACACCGCAAGCAGGGGAGAAAAGGAAGACAAAAGCGGGAAGTTCCTCATTGAGGAGCTTGAGAAGGCCGGACACGAAAGGGTTCTTTACAAGATAGTGCCCGACGAGAAGATGGCCATAATCGGGGCAGTCATAGATGCCTTCGAGAGGGGAGCCGAGGTCGTCGTCACTTCAGGGGGAACCGGAATAGCTAGCAGGGACGTTACGATAGAGAGCGTCAGGCCACTTTTTGATAAAGAACTGACGGGCTTCGGGGAGATTTTTAGACTGTTGAGCTACGAGGAGATAGGGACCTCTGCAATCATGACGAGGGCAACCGCCGGGATAATCAGAAGCTCCGGCAGGGCAATGGCCGTCTTCTGCCTGCCGGGAAGCCTTGGAGCGGCTAAGACCGGGGTGAGGATTATTCTCAACGAGGCCGGTCACGTCCTAAAGCACGGGAGGGAGTGAAATGAAAGAGTTCAAGCGCCTCACCCCTTACCGGGAAGCTCTGAGTCTGCTCTTAAATGATTTAACAGAGATTAGCGAGTTTGAGGAAGTTGTCATAAATGATGCCCTCGGGCGGGTTCTTGCGGAGGACGTAGTCTCGCCAATAGACAGTCCGCCCTTCGACAGGTCAGCCGTTGACGGCTACGCACTCCGCGCGGAGGACACATTCCCGGCTAGAGAATACAACCCCGTCGAGCTGAAGGTTATAGACGAAATCACCGCCGGTGAAGAGAGTAGCGCTAAAGTCGAGCCCGGGACGGCGGTAAAACTCATGACAGGCTCAAAGATACCTGAGGGAGCCAACGCAGTTCTAATGCAGGAGATGGCCGAGCGCGATAGGGATGTTATACGGGTTCTCCGTCCCGTTGCGCCGGGCCAGAATGTTGCCTTCGCAGGAGAGGACGTTAAGAAGGGGGAGATAATCCTCAGGAAGGGAGGGATTTTAAGACCCCAGGATTTGGCCCTACTCAAGAGCGTGGGCTTCAAAAGGGTGAAGGTCAAGAAAAAGCCCCGCGTTGGAATAATCGTTACTGGTGACGAGCTCATTGAGGAGTTCGACGAAGAGGCGCTGAAATCGGGCAAAATCCTTGAGAGCAACTCCATAATGCTTAAGGGCCTCGTGAGGCAGTACTTCGGCGAGCCGGTCTTCTACGGTGTCGTTCCGGACGATGAAGACGCAATAAGGAATGCCATCGAGAGAGCCAAGAGGGAGAACGACCTCGTCCTCGTTACGGGCGGTTCGGCCTTCGGCGACAAGGACTTTGCCCACCGCTTTGTCAGGTTGCTCTTCCACGGGACGACAATAAAACCCGGAAGGCCAATAGGCTACGGTGAGAGGGTCTTCATAATGAGTGGTTACCCCGTGGCTGTCTTCGCCCAGTTTCACCTCTATGTCAAGCACGCCTTGGCCAAGCTCGTCGGCGCTAAGAACTACGAGGTTCGCGTTAGGGCGAAGCTAACCGACAGGGTTCCGAGCCAGCTTGGGAGATATGAGTTCGTCAAGGCCTGGTACGAGAACGGTGTGGCGAGACCCATTAAGAAGAAGGGAAGCGGGATAATAAGTTCACTTGTTGAGAGCAACGGCTACATAGAAATTCCAGAGGACAGTGAGGGGCACCTTGAAGGAGAAGAGGTTTGGGTGACACTTTACTGAGTTCAGATATCTCCAAGCAATGCGTTGATATCGGGAACTTTAATTAGATCTCTTACTTCCCTAGGTAAAGTCTTTGCGACTTCCTTCTCCCTTATTAAGAGTAATTTGATGACCTCTAATTTCTCCCTTTTCTTTTTTTCCAGAATCTCTTCAACTGGGTTCCCACTAATCCATGGCACTATTTCTTTTAGATTTTCTAAGGTATTGTCTCTATATGTAATCCCTGACATAGCACTAATCTTTAGCAATTTGATATTAATAACTTTTTCTATGCACTTTTTGGTAACTATTTTTAGTAGTTACTAAAACCTGAAGATAAAAATGATCAATATTGTAGCCCGCCCGTAACTCCCGCCATCATCTCAGCCAGACGGCAGAATCAGGCGGGCTAACCCAGGCGGGCGAGAAGTGTGCCCGGTCTGGGTTTCCCGCGGTCATTGTGCTCCGTAACGCGGAAGGCCCTCCCGCGGGGACCTCGCTGAGACCGGGCTGTGGCCCCCGCATCGCCCCCCGGTTCATTCTCCCCGGGGTCCTCGCGCGGGGGCGTTTTTAGTTTGGAACCGTGGTTTATAAAACCTCACTCTAAGAGTTTCCTAAGCTGGTTGAAGAGGCGTTCTTCAATACTGTTTTTGTCTATTACGAGGATCAGAGTTCCTCCTTTAACAAGCACAAGATCTCTTAGCTTCGACAAAAATTTCATTAAGGATTCCCACGAATTGTACATGCTTAAATATTCAACGCAATCGATAATAATGACTCCAGGAACACCCTTTCTTGAAGTCTCTTCGAGGTACTGAAACGTAATTTCAGTCATCTTTGCAAGGTCTGTGGGAGCAAGTGTTCCTGCAAGGTTTTCCTTTCTAAATGGTACCGCCGTTATGAAGTATGTTTTCCATTCTGGACGAGAATGTTTTAAATCTCTAAGAAAGGCGAGCACAGGTACATTTTCTAGTTTAGTTGCTATCTTTCCTAACTCTTTGGGGCTAATTATCATTGTTCCTGTATGGATGTCTGGAACTTTAACTGTCTCTATACTATCCTTCAGAAATTCTCTCATTGATGTTAACCTGTACATTGAGTACACCATTAAGATTGTAAAAGTTGTTGAAAGCATAAACCCTATTGGGAGATACCATTCATAGAGCCCAAAGAGGGCTGCAGGAACAAGATGAAGGCCAAAAAGAACGACGCTCAGGTATAGAATCTTGGCAGTTTTCTTGTATATTTCCTCTATTGGTCTTAGAATAATCCCGCTTGCAAACACAAATGCTCCGCTTATCCCGAGGGAAACACCAGCCGTTAGTGTCCAGTTGGGGTTTCCAGTGGACTTGTAGACTAAAATGATAAACAGATAAAAGCCGGGTGCCATGAGACCTAGTTTTTTGAGAGTAGAATAAGAAATTGGAATAGATTCCTCCTCAAGTAATTTAACGGATCCTGCGAATATGAGCATCGCAAAAACCGTGAGTGAGATTTCCGCTATGTAAAGGAGGAGACTTCTATTCGAGGTCGAAAGAGTTACCATGACAAAATCTGAGAGCCAGGCTAGAGAAAATATGAGTGCAGATTTTCGTCTGTGTTTAAGGTAAATTCTAAATATTAGGGCAAATGCCGTGATATCTGCGATCATTACAATCAGTCCGCAGACCATTAAGATCGTGCTATTTACCTCCATGAATAGCCCTCCTTGGTTCAGAAAAGCCGTCCCACTTAAAGGGTTTCTGGTTGGGTACTCTAACTGCAGTTTCATCTTCTAT
>NZ_JALVAO010000065.1 GCF_027011145.1 Thermococcus sp.
TTGGTAAAACTCCCTTTAAACCTTCTCCGCGATGTCCTTTATTATTTCCTCGACCCTCTCTTTAAGCTCCTCAAGTGTTCCTTCGTTGACTATAACGTAATCGGAAAGCTCCTTGAGTTTGCTCGTATGGTAAAGCCTCTCCTCCGCGTCGTCCATCGTCTTGAAGTCCTCAAAGCTCTTAATGGTTCGGTCCTTGCTTGCCTTTCGTTTCATCAGCCTCTCAAACCTTATCTCCGGCCTCGCCTCGACATAAATCACCTTTCCGCCGAGCCGTTTGATTGCCTCTACCTCCTCCCTCGAGCGGACGCCATCAATGACGATGTTCTTGCAGTGCCTTTTCTTATCCACCGCGAGCCTTATGAGTATATCCCCGCCGTATTTTTCCTTGAGGTACTTTCCGAACGCTATGAGCCTTTCACGCGTCGGCTCGGCTTTCTCTGGAAGCTCCGGAATCCAGGAATAGCCCGAGACGTTGTGGGTCAAGAGGTCTATGAGCGGTTCACTGCAGGAAACCCTGCAGAAGCCCCTCTCCTCAAAGAACTTGGCCACGGTGGTTTTTCCGGCGGCTATTTTTCCAACAACACCGACTATCATTTGCCCTTCCTCCAGTAGCGCCATACGATTTTAGCCCCATCCGTCGATTCCATAAGTCCTTTATACGTCATCTCGGCAACGAATCTGAGCAATTCCACCTTATCGACCATCGTCGGGAACTCAAATCCAAAGAGATATTTCAGCTCGAAGAAACCGATGTGGAGAAGCCTGAAGGGGTTGAGGAAGTAGACTCCTCCCCTCTCTTTAAAGGAAAATGGGAAATCCGCAAGGACGAGTTCCCTGTTTCTCTCCTCTGCAATCTCGGCGAGCTTTGCTTCATCGGGATAAAAAAGCTCCCTCAGGTTTCCTTCAATCGGCTCGTAGTTCAGCCTCGGAAAGGTATACTTCAGCCCGACCGCTTCATGAGGCAGTCCGAGCCTTTTAGAAAAGCCCAGAAGGGGTTTCGCGCTGAAACTCAGAAATACAAGGGTCATGACGTTTCCCTTAACTTCCGGCCACTTCCGGGGTGGAAATCTTTTCTCAGCATCAATAATCGGGAGCAGAAACTCAAGTTCAGTCCCCTCGACGAGCTTTTCTGCCTCCTCAAGTTTTTCCCGCTTTATCTCCAGGTCGAGGTTTGAATAAACGGTGACCTGCCTTACGCCGAGCCTCTCCCTGAGTTTTCCTATGACGAGGCTGTTGCCTATAACCACGCTCTTGTCGGTTCTATCGTGGGCTATTATGAAGAGCTTATCCCCTTCGGACTCATAGCGAACTTCATCTATCTTAAAGGGGCTCTCTGGAAGCCCGTGTTCTTTACGTATTTCCCTTACAAGTTCCGCTATTCCCTCTGCCGTGAACATCGGGAGAACTTCCCGGGGGTGCTTTTAAGAAAATTGTTCCAAAATAGGAACAAAGATTTTAAAATTATGGAACAAACTTCCGCCGGTGGTGGTTATGAAAATCGGGGCAAAAGAGATAGCCATCTCGGGCGTAATGCTGGGACTCGCTCTCCTTCTGGACGTTGCCCCCCTCGATTTCCCCACGGTCTGGGGCATGAAGATTGACGTCGTTGCGGTTCCGATAATACTGGTTTACTTCCTCCTCGGATTCTGGGGAGGGGTTTTTGCTCTCGGACTTCTTTTCCTCGGCCTCAGCGTCGTTTCATCGGCCAGCTGGCTCGGGGCCATGATGAAAACTATAGCGACGTTTGGGGTTCTTATCGGGCTTGAAATCGCAAGGAGAACGGTTGGCTTTGACATCAGGAACCCCAGAAGGCTTCTGCTCTATGGAATAACGGCTTACGTCATCGGCGTGGCCATCAGAATACCCCTGATGCTCCTCCTGAACTACTACGTTGCCCTCCCCATATGGCTCGGACTGCCGAGGGAGCAGGTCGTTCAGGCAGTTGAAAAGTGGACTCACGTTCCGTTCTGGGTTGCTATAGGCCTTCCAAACGCAATACAGAGCGTTATAGACGTTTTCCTGAGTTTGGTAGTTGCAGTTCCAGTTCTCAAGAGACTCCCCCACATCGGGTTTGAGGGCTCTCCTGCGGGGGACTGAGCTTCCCCCGAACTTTCTTTCCCCTAATTGAGAAAACTAAAGGTTCCCGAGTATATCGTCCCCCTCAATCGTTCTCTCGCAGTAGTGACAGCGGAGCTTGAGTGGTTCTCTGCTCTCGACCCTGAACTTCGGAGTAACGTGCTCGTGGTTGCTGACGCAGTTCGGGTTTGGGCACCTCAGGATTCCGACTATTTCGTCGGGAATCTCCACTTTGAACTTCTCAACGATTTTGTAGTCCTTCACGATGTTAACGGTAGCCAAGGGCGCTATTAGGGCTATCTTGTTGACCTCCTCTTCACTCAGATAGCGACCCTCGACCTTGACGATATCCTTTCTTCCAAGCTTCTTGCTCGGGACGTTGGAGGCTATGAGCAGGGTTCCGCCGTTGGGCTTCGTCAGGCCGAGTATCTCGACGACCTTGAGCCACTTTCCTACTGGAATGTGGTCTATAACCGTCCCCTCGGGGATGACCTCAACCTTCAGCTCGGGCATTCAAAACCCCTCCAGAACACCGAGTGTAAGTCCGAGAAGGGCCATCCTCACCGGAACGCCTGAGAAGACCTGCCTGAAGTAGAGCGCGTGTTTGCTCTTATCGACCTCCGGATGAATCTCGTCAACCCTCGGGAGCGGATGCATTACCCTGAGACTTTCTTTGGCGTTCTTAATGACGGAGAGGTTCACCTGGTAGCTTCCCTTCACCTTGAGGTACTCCTCCTCGTCTGGAAACCTCTCGCGCTGGATTCTCGTCACGTAGAGGACGTCCAATTCGGGGATTACGCCCTCTAGGTCGGTGGTCTCGTGCACCTCGAGGCCCTTCTCGCGGAGCTCCTCAACGATGTGCCTCGGCATTCTCAAAAGCTCGGGGGAAATCAGGTAGAGCTCAACGTCGTAGAAAGCTAGAGCCTCGGCTAAGCTGTGGACGGTTCTTCCATACTTCAAATCGCCGAGCAGACCGATTGTTAAGCCGTCAATCTTCCCGAAAGTTCTCTTTATCGTGTAGAGGTCCAGCAAAGTCTGAGTCGGGTGCTGATTACTTCCATCGCCGGCGTTGATGACCGGGACTTCTGCAACTTCAGCGGCAAGCCTGGCGGCCCCCTCCATGGGATGCCTTATCACTATCACGTCGCTGTACTGCTCCACCGTCTTTATCGTGTCAGCTAAGCTCTCGCCCTTCTTAACGCTCGTGCTCGATGCGGAGGAGAAGCCTATAACCGAACCGCCGAGCCTGTGCATCGCACTCTCAAAGCTCAGGCGCGTCCTCGTTGACGGCTCGAAGAAGAGCGTCGCCAGAATTTTCCCACGGGCGTAGTCGAGCGAGCCCTTCTCCTTAAGCTCCTCCTCAAGCCTTTCTGCAACGCTCAAAACGAACTCAATGTCTTCCTTCGAGAAGTCCCTTATGCTTATCACGTCGCGTCCTTTCCACTCCATGAGAGCCCTTCTCGTGTAAAAAACGACGGGTTTTTAAGCATTTTTTGACAATCAAATGTTAATTTAAGTCCGCTAATTCTTTAAACCTTGGTTCAAAAATCCCATAACCTTGTTTTAGGGTGATGGTATGAAGACGCCGAGCGTTTACATCGCCGAGGAGCTCATGCCGTACCTCCGCGCAAAGATAGCGGAAATCCTTTACCGCGAGGGCCTTAGACAGTCAAGGATAGCCACGTACCTCGGCATAACACAGGCGATGGTTAGTAAATACCTTGGGGGCAACTACAGGAGGCCTCCCGGAGATGTTACGGGTCTTCTGGATTCAATCGCCGAGGAAATAGCGAGCCTAATCCTCACCGGAGCTTCAAAAGACGAAATAATAGCGTTCACATCGAGGAGGCTCTTCGAGCTTTTCTCCTCGGGAAAGCTGTGCGAACACTACGCCAGATATGCCGGGATAAGCGAGGAAACCTGCAGGTCTCTCTTCGTTTCCAGCAACTCAACTGCAGTAGAGGAAATGAAACTCGCCCTCAGAGAGCTTCTGTCTCTGCAGGGCTTCTCAAAGCTCATCCCGGAGGTTAGGAGCAACCTCGCCTACGCCCCGTCCGGGGCCAAAAGCCCATCTGACGTAATCGCCATTCCGGGGAGGATAACCCTGGTAAAGGGCAGGCCCTATGCCCTGCCTCCGGAATTCGGGGCGAGCAGATTCACCGCCTCGTTGATTCTGGCAGTCGCGGATAGAAACCCAGAAATCAGGAGCGTCATGAACGTCAAACTCAACGAAAGCATTGCCGAAGCGGTTAGACGGTTGGGGTTTAAGTATGTTGAGACGAGAACAGGCGGTTTGAGCGATGAAGACGCCGTTAAGGAGATAGCGAACATCTTTGAAAAGTTATCGCCAGATTTTGTCCTCGACTGGGGTGGCGAGGGAGTAGAACCGCTCGTCTACGTCTTCGGCAGGAACCCCCTTGATGTCGTGAAAAAGGTAAAGGCCCTGCTGGAGGTGGTGTGATGGCCGTGTTCACGGAGGAGCTCCGCTTTTCAACCCGGGGCGAGATTGACCTTGTGGACATAACGGCGGAAGTTGAGCGGGTTGTTGAGGAGAGCGGAATAGAGAACGGTCACGTTCTCGTCTTTGTTCCTGGGGCAACGGGCGCTATAGTTACGATAGAGCACGAGTCTGGCCTTTTAGAGGACTTCAAGAGAATCCTGAGGGAGCTTGTCCCGAAAGGAAGGGGCTACCTCCACGATAGAATAGACGACAACGCCCACAGCCATCTTAGAGCTACCCTCCTCGGTGCCAGCGAGTGCTTTCCCGTCGTTGATGGAAAGCTCATAAGGGGGACCTGGCAACAGATTTTCTTCGTTGAGCTCGACGTAAGGCCGAGGCACAGGAGGGTTATAGTGCAGGTTGTGGGGGAGTGATTTTCACTCATTTTTTCAGCAAAAGGGAAGAATCAAAGCTTTATCGAAAGCTCCGCCTTGTCGCTCTTCTTGAGCTGGATGGCGAGGAGTTGCTTGGTGTAGTCCCTGTACCTGAGGTATGAGAATATCATCAAAACAAAAGAGGTCGTTCCTACCAGTGATAGAATAACGCCAGAGAGCTGTATGACAGTTGATGAGATAAACCATCCTTTGAGCATTCCCAATAGCAGTAATCCTAGTGCAACTCCCGTTTCTATCCATCTCTCTAGGAATCCATAAAGAGCTTTACGAGACGCATTAACCGCGTTTTCGTAGACAATTTCTAGCCGTTCTATGTCACTTTTTGCATTTTTAGACTATTCCATTCATCTTTACACTGCGACAGGATCATCTGGGGATCCATTTTTGGAACTGTTTGGTTATATGTGTCTACTATACCTGCTGCAAGCAGAGGCCCACTGGCGGCGATAATACCTGCCAATATCCTGAACATCCCACTGGCCCCAGTGTCTCCAA
>NZ_JALVAO010000066.1 GCF_027011145.1 Thermococcus sp.
TACTGGCTCTCGGTTTTGGCATTTATAGGTGAGGAGGAGAGAGCCCTCGAAAGGAGGTTCGGCGATGAGTGGAGGAGATACGCGAAAAGAACGCCCCGTTTCGTTCCAAGGCCTTGAACTCCTTCCGGTTCACCTCTATGTTCTGGCTCACCTCAAGAAGGCCGGCGTTGATTACACAAGGATGATGGCGAAGATGAGCGAGCTAGAGCTTCCCCTCATCGAGGACGCGATAAAAGACCTTATCGAGGTAGGTCTTATCGAAAGGGACTCTGGAAGCGCGATAAAGAGGAGCAAAGCGAGGTTCAAAAAGGCCTTTGAGGTGCACAAGCACCACACTTACTACAGGCTTTCGCGGGCCGGGGAGCTTTTCCTCCGCTCAATTGATGAACGCTGGCTTAGAGACTACTTCAACTCCCTCCTTCCCGGCGGATGGGACATTGTTAGGACCCTGACAAAGGCTAGGAGCTTCAACGAGCTTCCGAAGGAGTTAAGAAACGATAGAATCCGGGAGGAACTCGTTCTTCACCGCTTCATCACACCCAGGGGTAAAAGAACAAAGTTCTTTCGCCTTTTGATGGACTTCCTTGGAATCGGGTGAAGCTTATATGTCTCAGAACTAAATTCTTGTGGGTGTTGTCATGAAGAAAGAATTCGCTCTGAAGTTTGCCTTCTGGTTTTCATGGTGGACCTTGATAGTACTTGCGGGTATCTACACCAGAGAAAAACTCCCGTTTAAATGGTTTACCCTTCCCATAGGTCTTTTCCTTATGAGTTACGGTCTTCTGCTCAACGCAATTGCGGGAAAAACGCTGAAGAAGTACGGCCACTTTGACATAAAAAGGGGCATCAGGAAGCCTGAAAGACTTGTAACCATTGGAATATACTCCTGCATGCGTCATCCGGCGCAGTTCGGCTCGATTTTCTTTGGCTGGGGATTAGCTCTGCTGACATCAAGCATTTACGCGGTTCTCCTAGCTGGCTGGTACTCCTTTTCGGCACTGTACTTCATCCTCGCCGTTGAGGAGAGGGAAACGCTGAGGGAATTCGGAGACAATTACTGTAAGTTTTTGAGGGACAGGCCTCCCTTTAATCCCTCAATCGAATGTCTCAAAAGGGGTATTAAAGCTCTAAAGGAAAACGCCGAAAGTTAAATTTCCAGGATTGTTCCAGTTTTCACTCCAACGAACTTTTCCGGGTAGTTTTCCCACACGTAGGCCTTCGCCTCATCACCGGAACAGTGCGCTGGGGCTATGAACTCGGCAATTTTAGCAAGTTTATCGAGGGTTCTCCGCGACGGATAATGGAAGCCACCTATTACGAGATAGGCCCTTTCATAGCCCGAAACCTCCAAGATGGCCTCGGTGAGCCTGTCAACGCCCGGATGGGAACAGCCGACTATGATTACCAGCCCAGAGGGAGTCTCAACGCCAACGGCGTGCTCGAAACCCTCCAGAGCCCCAGAAGTCCATATTCCATCGGCTATTCTTCCAGCGTCAATGACTTCAAAAACGCTCAGCCCCTCTATCCATCCGCCAGGCGGTGCGTAGAGCCTCAGACCCGGATTGAGCTGAGCAATCAACGGAAAACCGCCGTAGTGGTCGTAGTGCCAGTGGCTTAAAACCGCGAAGTTCAGGTTTCTCAGTGAAGCTCCCAGAACCTTCGAGTTGTGGGCTAAAATCTCTCCTCTCGTGTCGGCATCGAAGAGGAAGCGATACTTGCTCTCAACCAGAACGCTCCAGCCCCAGTCGTTGATGAGGCCCTTTGCTGGGGCGTTGTCGTTAAGGATTGTTAGTTTCATTAAACCTTCACCACGTACTTTCTGTTGCCCTTCTCAAAACCCCTGAAACTTCCAAGCTTCAAGCCCAGAAGGGCTCGCTCGACCTCAATTACCTTCATAGAAGCTAAATGCGTAACGCGCGTCCCTTCTAAGAACTCCGGCAGGAGCTGGCCTGTTGGACCAGTAAGAACGAAGAGCTCAGCTTTCTTTGCCCTATCCAAAAGAAGGTCTATAGTCCCGTTGACCAAACAGCTGGCACTTGCTATAACCGCGTCCATCTCGGGGAGAAGGTGATATTCCAAAGCGTCACTGTAGGTGTCTTTATCCCATAGCTTTGGGTTTCTCTCAAAGATAAAGACTTCAAAGCCCCTCTCGCGGAGCGCTTTGGCAAGGGGTGGCATGTTGCCTATTAGGGCAATCTTACCGACGTTTTCGGGCAGGAGTTCAAGCACATCGGTAAATTCAGCGTCGCTTAGGTCGATGTGATACTGTGAAACCGCGTTGATTGTAGCCAATCCTAATGTTCTCTCGATGACGTTCAGGCTGTCGGCCCTCTCGATGAAGGCATTGAGTGAAGGCTCACGTATAGAGTTCCTGTAACGCTGAACTTCCTCCGGCAGGGTCATAGCAACACCCAGCGCCTTTCCCTCCGGCCCTTTGAGTAAAACCCACGTGTAAGGTAGGGCAAAGCCGAAATCCACCAGCTCAAGGCCGTCGGCAAGTTTTAGGGCTTTTCTCTTTATCTTGGTCAGCAACATAGCTATCACTTCACGGCCTTTATAACCACGAAGCTCCCCTCACCGTAGCCGGGCTTGACAGGTTCAATTTCCTTTATCTCGTCCAGCCGATGGAAAAGTGTCTGGACTATCTCGAACTTTCTAAAGCCGACCTTTTTTAGAAGCTCAAGGAGTTCCTCCGTCGAGAAGAACCTCGCGTCGCGGTAAAAGACACTCTCCTCTTTGTGCTCCTCGTAGTGTCTTCCTATCGGGCTGTTTTTGTCGACGAAGCCTATTATCAAAGCCCCTCCGGGTTTTAGCACACGGTAGGCCTCTCTTAAAGCCCTCTCAGGATCGTCAACGAAGCAGATAGTGGTCACCATCAAAAGATAGTCGAGACTCTCATCCGGAAAGGGAAGGTTTTCCGCAACGCCTTCGATGACCTCTATGCCCCTTTTTTTAGCTATTTCCGCCATAGCTCTGGAAGGCTCGACGCCGAGCTTTATGCCTAAAGGAGCTGCAAAGCGACCGGTTCCAACGCCTATCTCTGCACCTTTTCCTTCCTTTGGCAAAAGCCTCCTAACCGCCTCAAGTTCTGACAGGTAGGCATGGCGGTGCCTCTCGAACCAGCTTTCGTACCTTTCCCGGTGCTTCTCAAAGGGCTCAACTTTGGGCATTGGGGTCACCCTTCTTCCGGAACTCCTCGTAGTATTCATCCAAGATTTTCCTTATGGTCCTGCCTATGGTGAGGTAGTCCACCTCCCTGAGGTTTGCCAGCGAGACCCTCGCGGAAGGATGCGGAACCTCAAAGCCCTTACCGGGTAAAAGGACAACCCCTGCCTCTTTGGCAAGCCGTATTATGAACTCCTCCGGCGGAAAGTTCTCCATGAACCAGCGGGAGAACTCCTTTCCGTAGAGCCTCTCGCTCAGCTCTTCCATGTCGAGGAGGGTGTAGTAGTAGGTGTAGTTCGGGTTCTCAACCGGTTCAAGTCCTATTCCCCTGTACAGAGCCCTGTAACGGCGCCTGAGGATTCTCTTGACGGCCTTCTTGTAGGTTTCCTCCTCGTCCATCAGGCCATAGAGTGCAAAGAGCACCATCTGAACCTGCTGGGGTGTCGAGAGTCCAGCGGTGTGTCTCAAAGCCACGTTCCTGCTGTCGGCGACGAGCCTGTCTATGAACTTCAGCTCCCTCGGATTGGGCGTTATCAGGGCATACCTCCTGTCCAGCTCTTCCTGAACCTCCTCCGGAAGTTTGGCAATTAATTTATCGACGACGTTGTCCCTGTGGAGCGCTATAACGCCGAGCCTCCAGCCGGTGGCTCCAAAGTACTTGGAGAAGGAATAGACAAGTATCGTGTTGTGTGGCAGGACTGAATAAACCGACTTGAAATTATCTGCAAAGGTTGCGTAGACATCGTCTGTGATAATGATTAGGTCCTCCCTCTCGTTCTCGACTATCTCCTTGAGCTTTTTGAGAACTCCCTCCTCAAGCTTCACTGCCGTTGGGTTGCCCGGGTTGACTAGGAAGAACGCCTTTATCTCAGGGTTTCTGAGCTTCTCAAGTTCCTCATCGGGTATCTGGTATCCAAGTTCCGGCGATGCCTTAACCTCAACTATCTCAAGCCTGTACTGGTCGAGTTTTGGTATCTCAAGGTAGGGGCTGAATATCGGAACGGCTATCGCTATCTTATCTCCCGGATTGAGGATATGGTTGGCCTTGAGGGACTCAAAGAGATAAGCCATCGCCCCGGTTCCGCCCTCAACGGCGAAGAGCTGGGTTTCCTCGACTATTGCATAACCGAGGTCGTAGCCTGCCCCCATCTCCTTCAGGAGGTACCTCTTGACAATCTGCTCCGCCAGGGGGAGCATTCTCGGCGGGGTCGGATATTCACAGCCGAGATAACCCTGAACCATCTCGTGGAGGAAATCATCAGCCGAAAAGCCGAGGTAGTCCCTCACGTAGCTTACGGCTGAGTTGAGAAACCTCGTCCCCCTCTCGTTCCAGTGGTTTCTGATGAATATTTCAAAGCGTGCCTCTATGCCGTCCTTCTCGCAGTGCCCCCCTATGAGGTCACCCATATAGCCAAAGTGCCTCTCAGCTTCGCTCAGCGCGAACTTACCGAGCTGTAGGTAAGCGTACCTCGGCTCTAACGCCAGAAAGTTTGGGTTTCCTCTTCCGGCGTTGAGCATCATTTTTTCTGATTTTCTGCTGGCGAGCTTTATGAGTAGTTCCTTAAACTCGAAGGGGCTGAGCTCGTCGAGCTTCTTGAGGTTCTCAAAAATCTCCTCCATTACAGACACCCCTTTCTTTCTCTCCACGGAAGTATATAAAAGATGCCCACGCAATACGATTAGGGTAACCGAAAAGTTTATAAATCTGTGCATATGCACAAAATATCGGAGGTGATGCGAATGAGGATTGCGATACCGACCAACGGAGGAGGTAGGGAAGATACTGTCGCTCCCGTCTTTGCGAGAGCACCGGCCTTTTACATAGCAGATATCGACGAAAACGGGAACATAGTTAGCGAGAAGGTCATCCAGAACCCCGCTTCAACAGTGGGAGGAGGAGCAGGACCGCTTGCAGTTCAGACCCTTATCAACGAGGGCGTTGATGCCATAATAGCACCACAGGTTGGCCCTAACGCTCTTGGAGCTATACAGGCGGCGGGGATAAAGCTCTATCAGGTCTCGCCGGGAACTCCAGTTGAGGAGGCAATAAAGGCCGTTGTCAGTGGCACAGTTCGCGAGTTCACAGCTCCAGCACAGGCACCTGCTCCGGCCCCGACGGTTCCAACAACCCCAGCGACGCCAACGCCAGCCTACGGCCCGTATCCGGCTCCAGCTTATCCAGCGTATCCGGCTTACGGCTTCGGTCCCGGTTGGGGCAGGGGCTGGGGCCGCGGATGGGGACGCGGTAGAGGAT
>NZ_JALVAO010000067.1 GCF_027011145.1 Thermococcus sp.
GTAGAGGATGGGGCAGAGGAAAAGGCTGGGGAGCCAGGCTCGGTTACTGCCCATGGACGGGTAGGCCAAGCAGAAGGGCCCTCCGCTGGTTCTACGGCTGGTGGTGAGGCCTTTTCCTTTAATTTCTGGAGGCATTGACATGCCACGCGGAATGGGTAGAGGTTATGGGAGAGGGGGTTATTACGGCAGGAGGGCTTATCCCTTCGGGGGCTTTTACGGGATTCTTGACCTGTTAATCCTGCTCGGAATACTGTACTTCCTGTTCAAGCTGTTCCTCGTTGCCCTGCCGTATGCCCTCGGTCTGGTAGTCCTCCTCCTCATCAGGTCACTCCTCAGAAACAGGAGCTTCGGTTTTTGCGGGCCTTTTTGAGCCTATGCAAAATTTTTTTAAGTTCGGGCTATCTAATACAGCCGGAGGTGGTGGAAAATGAGGATTATCGTGTCCACAGTGAGTGGTGGCCTTGACGACCGCGTCAATCAGGCCTTTGGGCGGACTCCAACCTTCACGATAGTTGACGTTGACGAAAACGGCAAGATAGTGAATGTTCAGGTCGTTCCAAACCCCGGCTACTCCCAGCCGAGGGGGGCGGGCGTTACCGCGGCTCAGTTTGTCATAGACCAGGGAGCCGATGCTGTCATAGCGGGCCAGTTCGGGCCAAACTCATACGGAGTCCTCCAGACTGCGGGAATAAGAATGTTCTCCGCACCACCAACTATGACGGTTAGGGAGGCAGTAGAGGCCCTTCTGCGCGGAGAACTGCAACCCGGAATTCAGGGAGGAGCGGGAATGGGGCCCGGCAGGGGCATGGGCAGGGGACGAGGCATGGGTCGTGGATGGGGACGCGGCGGCTGGTAAGGGTTGATTTTTTTCTTTTGTTTCTGTAATATTGGTTCACAGTTGGTGTAATAAAAACTGCAAGAAATTGCACACGTAAAATAAAAACTCAAACCTTAATCCTCTTCCAGACCGTTCCCTCAGGTGTGTCCTCAAGCTGGATTCCAAGGTTCCTCAGTTCGTCCCTTATCTTATCGGCGAGGTCAAAGCGCCTCTCCTTTCTCAGCTGGGAGCGGACCTCGACGAGGAGTTCTATCAGTGCCTCCTCGTTTCCGGCCTTCTCTTCCCTGAAGTAGTCCTCGAATATGCCGAAGACCTCGCTGACTGTTTTAAAGAACTCCCACGCTTTTCTCAGAATGCTCTCCTTAGGAGTCTCGACCTCCGTTAGGTAGCGGTTTATGGCGTTGCTGGCCTCGAAGACTGCCTTTAAAGCCTCGGCCGTGTTGAAGTCGTCGTCCATTGCATCATAGAACTTTTTCCTTGCATCTCTGATGGCCTCGTAGGCCTCAAACTCCGGCTTTTCCCAGCGGAAGGAAATCTCCGCTTTTTTCATCGCCACGCGGATGTTCTCAAGGGTGTTGTAAAGCCTCTCAAGGTTGTTCTTGGCGTGTTCAATGCCCTCCTCGCTGTAGTCGAGTGGCGAGCGGTAGTGCCTCTGGAGCACGAAGAGCCTTATCACCTCCGGGTCGTAGCGCTTGAGGAGTTCCCTCACCGTTACGAAGTTGCCGAGGCTCTTGCTCATCTTCTCTCCATTCACCATGAGGAAGCCCGTGTGCATCCAGTAGCGGACCCACTCGTGCCCGAAGCAGGCCTCGCTTTGAGCTATCTCGTTCTCGTGGTGCGGGAAGATTAGGTCGTTACCGCCACCGTGGATGTCGAAGCTCTCGCCGAGGTATTTACTGCTCATGGTGGAGCACTCTATATGCCAGCCAGGTCTTCCCTCGCCCCAGGGGCTTTCCCACTTCGGCTCGCCCGGTTTCGCCTTCTTCCAGAGGGCAAAGTCCTCGGGGTTCTTCTTTCCTTCGCCCGGTTCCACGCGCGCCCCCTTGACGAGGTCTTCGAGCTTTATCTTGCTGAGCTTTCCGTAGTCCTTGAACTTCCTAACCTCAAAGTAAACGCCGTCAGAACCTTCGTAGGCGTAGCCTTTCTCTTGGAGCTTCTTGATGAAGTTTATTATGTCATCCATGTGCTCGGTAACGCGAGGATAGATATCGGCGGGTTTTACCTTCAATGCTCCCATGTCTTCCAGGAAAATCCTGAGAAACTTTTCGGCGAGTTTTTTCGGGTCCTCGCCGGTTTCGTTGGCCCTCTTTATGATTTTGTCGTCTATATCCGTGAAATTCATGACCATAAGAACGGTGTAGCCCCTGTGCTCAAAATAACGCCTGACGACGTCAAAGGCTATGTACGTCCTCGCGTGGCCGAGGTGAGGGTAATCGTAGACAGTCGGGCCACAAACGTACATTCTAACCTCGCCTTCGCGGAGCGGTTTGAACTCCTCCTTCTGCCTCGTGAGGGTGTTGTATATCCTAATCGCCATTCCCACCACCGGGCCCTTTTGGGAGGGGTTTTTTATTAGCTTATCGTTGCGGGAAAGCTTAAAAACCAACTCCACAACTCGGGTTAGAGCCTGAAAAGGGGGTAGTGAAGATGACCAAGGTTGAGAAGGGAGACGTCATAAAGCTCCGCTACACCGGAAGGATAAAGGAGACCGGCGAGATTTTTGACACCACCGATGAGGAGATAGCGAAGAAGGCTGGAATATACAGGGAGGACGGCGTTTACGGGCCCGTCCCGATAGCCGTTGGGGCCGGTCATGTCATAAAGGGTCTTGACGAGGCTCTGGAAGGGCTCGAGGTCGGCAAGAAGTACGAGATTGAGGTTCCGCCGGAGAAGGGCTTTGGAAAGCGCGATAGGAAGCTCATAAAGACGTTCACCCTCGGTCAGTTCAGGAGACAGGGCATAATCCCCTTCCCGGGAATGCCTGTCGAGATTGAGACCGAAGGGGGAAGGAAGCTCAAGGGCAGGGTTCTGACCGTTAGCGGAGGTCGCGTTAGGGTGGACTTCAACCACCCCTACGCTGGCAAGCACCTCGTTTACGAGGTTGAGATTGTCGAGAAGATTGAGGACCCGATAGAGAAGGTCAAGGCCATGATTGAGCTCCGCCTCCCAAGGGTTGACGCGAACAAGGTCATAATCGAGGTCGGCGAGAAGGATGTAGTCGTTGACTTCACCCCTGTTAAGGAAGAGGTTGACAGGGGAACCCTCGCCCTCGGTGAGATTCTCCTCGAGAGCGACCTGAAGTTCCTGGGTTACGAGGAGATAACCTTCAAGCCGAGCGTTGAGGAGCTCCTCAAGCCACCTGAAGCTGAAGAGGAGGCCGAAACCGAGGAAGAGGAGAAGGCCGAAGGTACTGAGGTTACCGAAACCGAAGAGAAAGCTGAAGAGGCTCAGGAAGCCGTTGATGAGGTCGAAGAAACCGAAGAAAAGAGCGAGAGCAAAGAGACTGAAAAGGCAGAAGAGACCGAGGAGAAGGAGGAGAAGCCCAAGAAGACCAAGAGCACCAAGGGCAGGAAGACCAGGAGAACGACCACTAAGAAAACCACGGGCAAGAAGAAAGCCAAGGCTACCGAGGAGAAGTCTGAGTGAAGTTTTTAACCCCCACTTTCAATCTTATTCCTTAGGGGGTGCGCATGGCGAGTCGCTTTGAAGTTCTTCTTCAGGACCTCGGAAGCCGGTTCACAAAGGACGACATACCCAAGATTAGAGACGCACTGCTCGCCCTGAGGCGCGTTATGGAGATTCCAGTTTCTTACCTTAACCCATCGAGTGGCTATCATCCTGTTGTTGTGTTTAAGAAGCGCTTCGGCAGGGTTCAGAAGGAAGTTCCTGTCTCGATACTCGACCTCAAAATCCTGAACCGCTACAACATGCCGGGCTGGAGAAGGGAGGTTGAGTTCTGGCTCGACAACGACGTCGTCATTAGGGAAAACCTCTATGGAATGGAGGCCCTCCTCATAGGCGACCCTCGCGGTTTAAACAGGCTGAGTGACATCATCAGGAGGCTGGCCCAGTATATGAGCGTCCGCCCTTCAAAGCTCGTGCTGTTCTACAACACGATTTACATGGACTACGGCGGTGGGCGATACATCCAGCTCCTCCTAAGGGGTAACGACCTCGAGGTCAGGCTCATAAGGATGAAGCTGAGCGAGGCATCGAGCTACCTGGGGAAAGCCATCGAGTACATGGATTCGGCCTTCGGAAACAAAAACATTGACTTTTACAAGCTCCTCTTTGCCCACGCCTCCGAAACATACAGCTCCTTCGACTGGTTCTTCCACCGCTACATCTATCCGAGGCTGAACCCCGAGCAGAGGGAGTTCCTTGAGGAGATGCAGGACTACAGGAACTTTCTCCGCCTGCTTTACGACCACATCAACAGGCTCAACAAGGACAGGATAGGCGACGAAATTGGAATAAGGGTCATCAGGAGGGCAAACCCAAAGAGACCCCTCGAAATTGGAATTGCCTTCACGAACAGGGGAATAGATGTAAGGCGCTACGTCAACACGGCCCAGATAAACTTCATGGTGTGATACATGGAAAAGAACTTCCTCCTATATCTCGTTCTTCTCCCCCTGAGTTTCGCCCCCTGGTTAATTCCATCTACGTTCTGGGGGCACGTTGCCGTTGTTCTGTTCTTCTACCTCGCTCTTCCTCTCGTGATTTCCAGGGCGCTCGGCTTTTCCCGGGGGGAAGTTGGCCTGACTCTACCGAGGAGAGAAGGGCTTAAGCTCTTTCTTCTCCTCTTTGTTCTCTCGATTCCTCTCAGCATCTACGGGGCAAGGATACCCTCGATGAGGAGCTATTATCCAGTTTTCCACTACTCCGGCCTTACAACCTTCCTCCTCGGTGAGCTCGGGATGGGGTTGATAATGCTCGCCCACGAGGCCTTTTACAGGGGTTTTCTGCTCTTCCCCCTCTCCAGGAAGAACGAATGGCTCGCGATAATCCTTCAGGACATTCCCTATACAATCGTCCACATTGGAAAACCGGGGATTGAGGTGCCCTACGCCTTCATAGCCGGGATAATCTTCGCAAAAATGGATTTGAAAGGAAAGAGCTTCCTGCCGAGCTTCCTTCTTCACTGGCTCGGCTCGGCCTTCTTCGACTTTCTGTGCGCCTCAAGCTTCGCGGTTCCGTAGCCAACGAAGAGCACCTTATCGGGGTCAAGGGCCTTCAGAACCTCAGGCCTGTGGGTGATTATTAACGCCGTTATCCCGGCCTCGCGGATTATTTCTGCGACCTTCTTGGCAACCCTCATGGCCGTAAGCGTGTCGAGGTGAGCTGAAAACTCATCTATAAGGAGGAGGTTGGGCTTCTCGGCCAGGAGCGAGGCTATCTTTGCCCTCTCCTTCTGTCCCGTGCTCAGCTCACTGTACTTTGCCCTGTAGAGAACGGCATCGCTCAATCCAGCCCTGTTGAGGACCTCAACTGCCGCGTTAAGGTCTTTAATCTTTCTGTAAACGTGCTCCAGAATGCTCTCGGAGCCAAAGCTCGGCTCAAATTCACCCGGAATCATTACGGAAACCTTGGCGTTCTCGGGGACATCTATCTCTCCACTGGTAGGTCTAAAGCGCTCCTCCCACCAGCCGTTGGCCGAGCCAAGGATAAGCCTCAGCAGGGTCGTCTTCCCGGCACCGCTCGCTCCAACGACCGCTATCAGTTCGCCGGGCTTTATCTCAAAGTTGAGGTTCCTCAAGACAGGTCTCTGGATAACGCGGTGCCTGACGCCAAAGGCCTTCAAAAGCTCCTGTATCTCCTCAGGCAATCCTTTGATGTCAAGCTCGCTCTCAAATACCTTGGAGACGTTTTTGAAGACTATTGGGCCCTTCAACGGCTCAACCCTTCCGTAGCTCGGGCGCCAGAGCCTCCCATCTTCGGGCGCGTAGGGGTCCTCCTTCAGAAAGCGCTCTATGTACTCCCTGGCCTCTTCCGTGAGGGGATAAAACAGAACGGGCCTTCCGCTGGCAGTTTCCCAGAGGAACTTGAAACCGACCTTCTCGAAGAAGGGGTTGTAGCGCGCCATCTGGGCTATGGTTTCAACTATGTGCTTCCTCTTCCTCATCTCGGGAATCCTTCTCTCCGCTATCCAATCAAGGGCGGACTTAACGCTTAACTGGCCCAGACCGTCGGAGCGGTAGTCGGGGTGAACTACAACTCTGGCTATTCTCGCGCCGGCGGTGTTGGTCTCAGCCAAAGCCTTCCACTTGGCCTTTTCCCAGAGATAGGAGCGGGCTATTCTTTTCTTTCCGTATTTACGCTTCAGCTCCTCGTAGAGTTCCCTCATTATCCTCTCCGGCCAGAAGGCCGGGTGGAACCACTCCTCAGGAAAGACCTTCTCACGTATGTTCTTCTCAACTTTACCGTTCGGTAAACGGCGGTGCATTAGCGGTATCGGGGGGTCAACGCGGACGTAACTTAAAATCCTCGGCTCATACTCCTCCCTCTCAACGAGTTCAAGAATCAGGAAGCGTGAGGCTGGGGTTGAGCCTTTTATCTCAAGAATATGGCTTTCCGCACCGCAGATTGGACAGTTCTGCTTTGTGTTTGCTTCAAAGATGTGCCCGTTCTCACACCGCCACAGGGCCACTTTCTCCTTCTGGCTCGCGTAGTGGTATTGCTCGAGCTCCGCTATTGCCTCGAAGTCGCTCTCGTATTTGGCTTCCCTGGCCCTTATCTTGTAGGTGTAGAGTAGCTCACCGGTGAGAGGAGAGTAGCGCTTTGCCTCAACTTCCTTCTCGAAAAGAGGCCAAACTGGGATTTTATCCCCTTCATAGAACTTCCAGAGCCGGTAGTCATCAAAGTCGAGAACCTTAAAGCCCTCCTTCTCCTTGGGTCTGCTTATTATCTCAATCTCAACCTCGTCCCCACTCAGAAACCACTGGGCGACGTTGCCCGTCATGTAAAGGCGGTACTTCTCGCCCTCGGCCTCAACTTCCAGAATCCCGAACCAGCGGTGCTTGAAGCGGGGAATTTCACTACCCGTAACTTTGCCCCTCACGAGCATGGAACCACCGGGGAAAATAGGGAAGGGAGGTTAAAACATTAGTCCTAGAAACAGGGCTTAATGTTTTTATTGTCACAGGTTTAGCGTTAAAACGGTGGTTTCAATGGAAGACCCCTATGCCTGGATGGAGAACCTCAGCGATGAGCGCGTTTTGAAGCTCGTTGAGGAGGAGAACAAGCGCTTTAGGGAATTCGTCGGAGAGCTTAGCGACGAGCTCTTTCCCGAGGTGTGGGAATACTACTCGATGCCCGTCATCTACAACACGAGGCTCACGGAGAGGGGCACAATCGCGATGTACAGGGAAAGGGACAGACAGGTCATCAGGTGGCTCGACGGTAGGGTTGTTGTCGACTCGAAGGAACTGGAGAAGGAGTTCAACGATGAAATCCTCCTTCAGACGTTTTCTGTCGATAAGGCCGGCAGGTTTCTGGCCTACAGCTTTTCCATGGGCGGTGCCGACGAAGGGATAACGAGGATAGTGGACCTTAAAACCGGCGAAATCCTCGAGGAATTCAGGCCCTCGATAAGGAACGTCGTCTTTACTGACAACGGCTACTACTTCTCGCGCTTCTACAGGCACGGCGAGACTCCCGACGGGACCAGAGCTCCCGCGGTGAGGCTCTTCTTCAAAGATGGGAGCGGGGAGAGAATGGTCTTTGGGGAGGGCCTCGGCTCCGGCCACTTTCTCTACCTGAGGGAGAGCACCGACGGAAGGACGGCGATGCTGACCGTTACACTCGGCTGGAACAGTGCCGAGATTTACACGGGCCCGATTGACGAGCCGGAAAAATGGGAGAGGGTCTATTCCGCCGAAGTCCCCGCGGAGCCGATAGATGTCGTCAACGGCAGACTCTACGTTCTGACGAGGGAAGGCAGGGGCCTTGGGAAAGTGATTTCCATCGATGGTGAAAAAACGATTGAGGTGATTCCCGAAGGGGATTTCCCCCTGGAGTGGGCGGTAATAGTCGGGGACAAAATCCTCGCCGGCAGACTAGTCCACGCCAGCCACAGGCTTGAGCTTTACTCGCTCGGTGGAGAGAAGCTCGACGAGATAACCTTCGACCTGCCCGGAAGCGTCTACCCTCTCGACAGCGATGGGAAGAGGGCCCTCCTCAGGTATGAGAGCTTCACCGTTCCCTACAGGCTCTACGAGTTCGATGGAGAGCTCAAGCTCGTTGAAAAGCAGGAAGTCGCGGGCGACTTCAAAGTTGAGGAGGACTTCGCCGTCTCGAAGGACGGGACGAAAATCCACTACTTCCACGTGAAGGGGAGCAAAGACAATAAGAGGGTCTGGGTCTTCGGATACGGTGGCTTCAACGTTTCGCTGACACCGAGGTTTTTCCCGCAGGTTATCCCCTTCATCAAGCGCGGTGGAACCTTTGCAATGGCCAACCTGCGCGGTGGCAGTGAGTACGGCGAGGAGTGGCACCGCGCGGGAATGCGGGAGAACAAGCAAAACGTCTTCGACGACTTCATAGCGGTTCTTGAAAAACTGAAGAGTGATGGTTACAAGGTGGCCGCGTGGGGAAGGAGCAACGGCGGACTTCTCGTTTCGGCGACGCTCACGCAGAGGCCGGACGTCATGGATTCGGCTTTAATTGGCTATCCGGTTATAGACATGCTCCGCTTCCACAAGCTCTACATCGGGAGCGTCTGGATTCCGGAATACGGCAACCCCGACGACCCGAAGGACAGGGAGTTCCTGCTGAGGTACTCACCATACCACAACGTCAGGCCCGCCAGATATCCGCCGACGCTCATCTACACCGGTTTACACGACGACAGAGTTCACCCAGCCCACGCGCTGAAGTTCTTCATGAAGCTGAAGGAACTCGGGGCGCCGGTTTATCTCCGCGTTGAGACCAAGAGCGGTCACATGGGTGCATCTCCAGAGACGAGGGCAAAAGAGCTGACCGATTTGCTGGCTTTTGTTGTAAGAACACTTTTTTAATTCCAAATTTTAGCCAACTTTTTATTTTTCAAACCATCTTATTCTTCATCATTGTTTCGAAAGGTATTCGAAATGAACATCAGAGGATAAAACTTTATATTGGTAAAAGCCCTAAGAATAATGGCTGAGAAACAATGGTTGCAGGGAGGATTTCAACCGGGGTGCCTGGGCTAGATGTAATGCTTCATGGGGGTTTCATTCCTGGGAGGGTCTACCTTGTCAAAGGCTCTCCTGGAACAGGAAAGACAACCCTTGCGATGCACTTTGCAATGGCCGGAGTAGCCAACGGAGAGAGCGTGTTGTACATAACTCTCGAGGAGCCGGCAGAAAATATAAGAGAGGACTTCGGGAGGATGGGGTTTGACGTCTATCACGACGAATTCACTCTCATAGATGCGACACCAACAACGGAACACTACGTCCTGGTTGAAGACTTCTTTGAAACATTTGCCAAGAACCTCAACAAACTTACCGAATCAATAAAAGAACAGTTCCGAGTAAAGAGATATTCAAGAGTAATCGTCGACCCAATTACCATGCTAAAACTTGCCAGCAAGGAGGAGATGGACTACCGCAGAGCTTTTCTGACTTTTGTGAAAAGCATGATGAGACTAAGGGTTACTGTTCTCTTGACTTCCGAGCTTGAAAGAACTGACATAGAGGAATACCTTGTGAGTGGAGTTATCGAGATGAAACTCCTTGAGCGTGATGGAAAGCTGATGAGGGCAATCAAGGTAACGAAGTTCAGAGGGAGTGGGTTTGACAACGTTATCAGGCCCTACGAGATAACCGAGACCGGAATGGTCGTCCATCCGGACAGAACCGTCCCCTGAGGGATTAAAATGCTACCCCCCGAGGTAAAATCCATTCTGGAGGAGCTCCGCTCCGAGAGGATACGCGGTGCCAGCTGGATGGCAAGGCGTGGTGCGGAGGCATATCTCGTTCTTGCCGACCTCTTGGAGGGAGATGAACTGAGGAGGGCACTTCTTGAATTAAGAAGGGAACTTCCAGCCATTAATCCGACGATGGCATCTCTCTACAACCTCTCGCGCTTCATTCCAGTAACAGAGAATCCAATTCTAGTTAAATCGAGAGCCGAAGAATTTATCCATCTAATTGACGAGGCAAAGAAAACAATCGGCAACATAGGTAGCGAGCTGATTGATGACGGAGACGTTGTCATAACACACTCCTTCTCCTCGGCTGTTTTTGAGATACTAAAAAGCGCAAAAAACAAGGGGGTAACCTTCCGGGTTATACTCACAGAGAGTGCTCCCGACCACGAGGGAATTGCACTGGCAAGCGCCCTTGAAAAAGAGGGAATTCCATTCGAGCTCATAACCGATGCTCAGCTCGGACTTTTCGCAAAAAAGGCTACGATTGCAATGGTTGGAGCGGACAACGTAACAAAGGACGGGGCCGTAATCAACAAAGCCGGGACTTATCTCCTAGCCCTTGCATCTCATGACAACAACGTTCCCTTTTATGTCGCGGCTGAGAGCTTCAAGCTCCATCCAGAACTCAAAAGTGACGAGGTAGAGATACTCGAGAGGCCCTATGCGAGGCAGGGTTATCGCGTTAGGAACTTTCTGTTTGACATTACTCCATGGAAATACGTCAGGGGCATAATTACAGAACTTGGAATCCTCGTTCCGCCGAGAGAAATTTAAAAAAGGGGAAGAATCAGTTCTCCCCGACGAGCCAGAGGAGGGCGCCCTTGATGAAGGGCCAGTTGCTCTTGATGTACTTTCCATAATAGGCATCGCTCAAGGCCTTGCTCGAGCCGTAGACAACTATTCTGCCCTTTCCGAAGGTTACCGCCGCGGCAACAACGGGTTCGCTTCCCTTCTCGTAAACAATGTTTCCATTGGCATCAACCGCGTAGGCGCTTTCGTAGCCCTTGATTATCCAGACTGCATTTCCGGTAACCTTGAGGGTGTCGCCGTTGTAGTACATCGTCCAGTTCTCGGGAATGAACTTGGTTATTGAGCAGTTCCTGTTGTAGATTCCAACGAAGGGATAGTAGGGCTTTCCGCTGTTCCTGTTGTCGTCCATGAGCTCGGTCTTCTCAAACTGCACTCCCGTTCCTTCGAGGAGCACGTTGAGGTCCTCGCTCAGGTACTTGTACCAGTCGCCTGCAACGAAAAGAGCTCCTCCGTTCTCAACGTACTTTCTGAGAGCGCTTATTTCCTCATCGCTCAGCTTAGTCTTGGGGTTAGTGAGTATAACAACGTCGTATTCCTTCAGTTCGTCGTATGTGAGCGGGGCGTAGGTGACGTTAACTTCCCAGCCGAGTTCCTCAATGTCCTTCTGTAGCCCGGTAAAGCCGTATCTGGTGAAGTAGTACTGGCCGTGGGAGAGGTCGATGAGGACTTTGGTTATGTGTATGGTGTAGTTCGCCGTCTGGTTTGCTATGGTTCCATTAGAAGGCGCGGTTACGTTTCCAGTCGTTTGGTTCGTTTGGGTCTGGTTCGTCTCGTTCATCTGCGGGTGACAGAGGGGCTCGACCTTGACGAGCGTCTCCTGAAGGACTGGAAGAACTTTTTCAATCCTCTCGACTACATCCTGGGCCAAGAAGCGGGCCTTTCTTATGTGGACCATAACGGAATACGTATAGAGCCTGTTTCCTGAAAGAAACAGTGCAGTCCTGTTCTTCATCTCAAGGAACTTGGCATATTCTGCCTTTGTTAGGTTGTAGTTGGTCTCAATCCACCTGACGTCATCAGCTAGGTCGCCGAGATTTACACCGCACTTCTCGAGTTCCTGAACTGTGGCTGTGAAATTGGCGTAGAGCTCGTCAAGCTGGGGTGCAATCTTCTTGTAGCCGTTTTCGTAGAAGTACGTGAGGCCATAGAACAGCCTGTACGGGTTGACATAAACCTGAACGCTCTTGGTTATGAGATCGCTAACACCGTTTCCAACTATTTCAGCTGTGATGTTGTACTGGCCCTCCGTCATTGGTATCCATGTCTTGACAATCGTCTTAGTGCTCTTTGGCTGAAGTGTTATGTTCTCAATGTAGAGGGGAACGCCGTTTATCTTAAGGTAGAAGGTAACGTTGGTCTCAGTATCTCCCCCGTTTGAAATGCTGACGTAGATGTTGTCCGGGATTCCGGAGTAAACGGGCTCATTTACCACAAGGGAGCTAACTGCAACGGGGACGTAATAGGATATCTTTAAAACCGGTTTGTCAAGGGCGTTTTCTCTTGAGTATATCCAAGCGTAGTTGTATATGCTCTCATTTACAAGCTTGAGAACGAAGCTGAAAACACTCTGCTCAGGGAATTTTGCCCTAATGTAGCTTGTGACGTTGAAGCATACCCAACCTTTGGAGAGGGTTTTGTTATCAAAAAGAACCCCCGGTTTGGGAGCGGGATTCGTGTAGATTTCCTTCCAGTCATTGGTGATGTTATAGATGCCCACGTTCATGGGAGTTGAGAAGTATTTTATGTAGGCAACATAAACACACACCTCAGCGCTTGCTATTTCTGCGGCCCTGGGTATTTCAGAGAGATTGAAGCGAAGATACGTGCGTTCTCTCTGATAGTAAGAGCTGTTTCCAATAGCGAGCTCATATTTCCCGGAATATTCATGATAGCTATACCACTTGTAATACTGTCCCTTGTAGATGTAGCTGTAGGCGTCCGCACTTGCTGTCACGTTGACTGTTTTCACAACATATTGGCCCGTAGATTCGGTGGTTGTTGCAAGTGCAAGTTTTATTCCACCCACTGGGGCAAAAACCATTAATAGTAGTAACACAACAGCAACTGCCAGGCGCCTCATGACATCACCCGCGTATTCTTCATAAACTACCTAAAAAGCTTTCCGGAAGCCTAATAAACAGGAATATGTTAAACCCTGCGGTGAAAAACATGTCCGTGACAACGAAAACCGGCGATAAGGGATTGACGGGTTTATTTACTGGCGACAGAGTCGCAAAGTATTCCCCAATAATGGAGGCCAACGGAACCATAGACGAACTCGATAGTTTCCTCGGAGAGGCAATGCACTACGTTCCTGAAGAGATGAAGGGGATAATAGAAAGGATACAGGTTCAGCTCTACGAGTTGATGGGCGAGCTCGCCAGCAAGGGCAAATACTCCAAAATAGGCGATAAAGAAATTAGGTGGCTGGAAGAGCTAATTTCAAAATACGAGGAAGAGTTCCAGATGAGAGTTTTTGTCTTGCCGGGTTCAACGATAGGCAGTGCAAAGCTTGACATCTGCAGAACGATTGCCAGAAGGGCCGAGAGAAAGGTTGCCAAAATCGTCCTCGAGTACGGCTTTGGAAAGAACGCCCTCGTTTACCTGAACAGGCTCAGCGATTTGCTATTCCTTATGGCCAGGGTTATAGAGAAGCGCGAAGGAAAGCTCAGGGAAGTCAAGCCGACTTCCTGAACTCTTTCATTCTTTCCTCATATTTGTCCCTGAGGAGCTCCTCAACTCTGCCTTCGATGTCCTTTAGAGCTTCAATGGCGCCTTCTATAGAGGAACTAACGACGGCAACGCCGAGTCCTCCCATCCTGCGTATCGCTATGACCTTTTTGCCGTTTTTGATGAATATTTCAAGTTCATCCTTCTCGACTCCGAGTTCTGGGGCCTTTTTCTCGACGTAGTGGAGGATGTCCTCTATGTGGGCTCCAAGATTCTCGTTTCCCTCGAGGCTCAGACCATCCTGCGTGATGACCATCTCGTATATCTCTGGCTTTTCCCTGCCCCAGAGAAAAGATAATATCTTTACTGGCATTTTCTCACCTCCAAAAGGAAAAGAAATCAGTAGAGCATTTCATTAAGTTTTGGAAGAACTTTTCTGAGCTCGAGCTTCATCCTTCCAAGGTTAAGGCCTTCATCTCCAATAACAATGAGGTAGTAGTCCCCCCCGATTGGGTTCACGAAGGTTCTTGCGTTCTTGTATTCGAGTATGGCCTCCTTAAGTTCGCCGGCCCCGAACTGGTCTCCCATCAGCTTTATTGCAGAGACCAGCTCGTGGAGAACTCCGGCTATAGCTTCCCTATCGAGGTTCTTTTTCATTGCCGATTCGATGACGAGGCCGTCCTTGTCAACCACTATGGTCCCTATGACCCCGTCTATTTCGAGCATGTCCGTGAGTATCTTTCCCATCACGAGGTCCACCGCCGCCATGGGTCCCACCCCAGGTTTAGAAACAAAATGTAACTTAAAAATTTTACGCTTTCTCTGGCCCACTCACCTAGGTGCAACTTCCGAATCCCCCGTTAAAACGTCCCTGTACCTTGCCCAGTAGTAGAGCACCACAGTCCCCATTCCTGTCCAGAGACCGAGCGAGACGAGCCACGCTGGGAACCTGTCGAGGAGCGGACCGACAGCGATTAGCCCAAAGGGGCCGGCTGAATGCATAAGCACAGCCATAGCTGAGAAGACCCTTCCGCGAACCTCGCTCGGGACAGCGCGCTGTATTCTGGCTGTTATTGGGACGTCGATAAAGGCCGAGAGAGCACCCCAGAGAACGTTTACTATTGCAAGGGCAAAAAATGCCGTATCTCTGGAAAAGTCTGAGAAGGGGCTTATCAACCACGTAAAGACGAGTATTAGCAAACCATTGAAAAGGAGTGCATGAAAGAGGTATCTACCAGCCTTCCTGCCGAATTTAGTTGCTATGAGCACATTCCCTATCAGGGCCCCCGCCATGAACATGCTTTCCTGAAGGCCGAACTGGTAGCTTGAGAACTTCAGGATTTCCCTCATGGCATAGGGCATTAAAACAGCTCCAAAGGGCTGGGCAAAGGCTATCATGAATATTGCAAAACCCATGAGCGTCCAGAGGTAGCGGTTCGACCGGATGAAAGATATACCCTCCCTTAAGTCCGACACTACCTGAGAAAAGCCCTCAATTTTCTTCGCCTTCCATTCGTATTTAATGAGGATTTCAAAGAGACCCGAGCCGAAGAAGCTGACGGCATTGATGAGGAGTGCCAGGGCTATTCCCCCAACCGCGTAGATGAAGCCACCAAGGGCCGGACCGACGAGGCGGGCAAAGATGTTGAAGGAGCTCGTTATGGAGTTGGCCCTCTCAAGCTCGTCCGGATCAACGAGGTCAGGAAACATCGCGCTCGTTGATGCTCCAAAAAATGCTCCCATCGTGGCCATGACAACCTGAACAACGAGGAGTTGCTTGATTGATAGCAAATTGAATGCCAGAACTCCGAAGAGAAGAACTCCGCGCGCCAGGTCGAAGCCGACCATCAGGTGCTTTCTGTTGTAGCGGTCTCCAACCACACCTGCAAAGGGCATGACAATCAAAGCTGGCACCATCTCAGCTAGAATAAATGCCGTCATCATTGCCCCGCTGTGCGTTTTGTCGAGAACGTAGAGTGGCAAAGCAACATCCTGAACCGCCCAGCCGAGCTGTGAAATAAAGCGACCAAAGGCGAAGAGCCAGAAGTTCCTGCCGAGCCCTTTTCGAGTTTCCATCCAAGACCCTCCACCGAATTAGTGAATTTATTAGACAATTCGGTAATTGTTTAATCAAATAAGCTCTATCATGACGTCATCGTTCACCGTGCTAACTCCCACCTCAAAGGTCCCCTCGCCTACGACCGGATCATCTGGGTCTATGCCGATGAACCGAACGTCACCGTTCACGCTTTTCGCCCTAATCCTCGCATCGCAGAAGTCCGTGAGGCGGAGAACGATATTGCCGTTAACACAGCTCGCTTCCACGTCGCCTTCGAGTTCCTCGATGGTTATCTCAAGTTCTCCGTTGACAGTTGAAGCTTTGAGTGGCCCAGCAACGCTTAGATGGGCCCTAATCCTTCCGTTTACCGTCGAGAGCTCCTGAGCTTCACAGTTTTCCAAGTTAATCCTTCCGTTTACGGTTGATGCTTTCCTGAGGGCCACTTCCCTCGCCTCAAGCTCGCCGTTGACGTTCCTGAAGTTAACGGCCGTCCCCTTTGGGAGTCTCAGTTCAATCTCGGCCCAGCCTTCGGAAGGCTTTGGAATGAAACCGAGCAACTTTTTACCGATTAACCTCTCCTTAACCACGAGCTTCTTTCCGACCTGTTCTACCTCAACTTCAACGTCGCCGTGAAGGGTATAGTTCACCTCGACGTGGTCGTTTTCCCAGCCCTCAATCCTAACCCTGCCGTTAACTGCCGTTACCTCGACTTCCCTGACGTTCTCAAATTCCATTGTCTTCACCCCAGATAGTCCATCAGCTCGTCAATGAGTTCCTTCACGCGCTTGTTCAGGAGCGTCCTGTCGATGCCCAAACCTTCAATGAGGCCGGCGCTCTGCTCCTCGACTATCTCCTTCGCCTTCCTCACGACGAGCCTGTAGGCTCGCTCGTCCTCTATGGTGTAGGTCTTCCCTCCCGTCCTTATTCTGACTGTGCCGTCCCTCGCAGAGATTACAACGTCCTCGATGCGTATCTTTGCCCTGCCTTTCCCAACGGTGACGGAAACGTCGCCCGAGCGGAGAGATACGGAATCGCCCAGACTCAACGTCTCGTCTCCGCTCCTGTAGGTGACCCTGTTGCCTTCTACTTCAATCGAGAACTCATCGGTTTGGATTTTCAGCCTGTCCCCGACTTTTGTGAGCTGGAAGCCGTTGCGGAGCTCCTTGATAGTAAGCATCTCCTCCGGTTTCTTAACCTTGCCATCGTGGACGTGTATCGGCCCGACTTTGACCTCCTGGCCGGTAGGTGTTTCAATGACCTCGATGAAGGGCAACTTGACGTACTCAAAGTCCTCGCCCTCGTAAACCTTGATTATTCCGAGGTCAACTGCCATTGAACCTTTCTTGACCTTCCTGTAAAGCCTGTCCGGGTCGATTAGTCTCGATGCCATCTCAACAAAGGCCTCGTCGGCTTTAACTTTCTTCCCAACTTCCAGCTTGCCCCATACTGCAACTGGACTTGAGAGGACTTTCTTTATCTTCCCGAGAGGTGTGTTGGCCTCAACCTCAACGCTTCCGTCTATAACCCAGCCGACCATTTTTCCGCCGAACTTTACTGGATAGGCCTTCCCGCTTCCCCTCAGGATTACATCGCCGAAATCGGCACCTATGAACTCATAGGCCTTCTTCTCGACCTTCCACTCAAACCTGTTACTCTCGGCCCTTCCCAAGAGTAGACCGGCTATTGCCAGCACAACCGAGTAGGCGAAAGCCCTGCCTGCGAGGTTGTGAAGGTTCTCTGGCATTCCAAGCCACCCACCAACGTAGAGGAAGAGGGCCGTCCAGAAGAAGGCCTTTGAGAGGGCAAATATAACCCCGCTGAGTGTAATACCGAACCATTTGCCAACCCCCAGCAGTTCGAAGGAGAATATCAGCGCGATTATCGCGTAAACGAGGTATTCGTT